>SKXY01000217.1 GCA_007128175.1 Wenzhouxiangella sp.
AAGAGGATCGCGTTCAATGGGAATCATTAGCCGAGGTCGTGCGCAGAACGGCCAGCGTACCGGAACGACCGTCATTGCGGCAGGCTCAAAGCTGGTCGGCGACCTTGCCCTGAGCGACAATTTGCACATCGATGGCCGCCTGGAGGGCGCGGTGCGTTCCGACGCCGAGGTTTCCATCGGGGAGCAGGGAAGCGTAGAGGGCGAGATCAGTGCCCGTCGAATCCTGGTCAGCGGGCAATTCCAGGGCAGCATCGAAGCCGAACGCCTGGAAATCGCCGCCGGCGGGCGAGTCGACGGCGATGTCGTCGTCGGCGAACTGGTGATCGAGTCCGGGGCGCAATTCAATGGTTCGAGCAAGATACGTGGCCAGGAGGCGCCACGCCAGCTGGGACACGTGAAAGAAGACGAAGACCCGGCCGGGGACAAGAAGGCTGGAAAGTCTGAACCGCGGGCGGAAGCCAGCCAAGCCGGCTAATCAGGTGGCGCACGCCAATCGCATGCCCCCCCCTGAAACAAACAAGGCCAGCACGTCGGCTGGCCTTGTCTGATTCTTGACTGGGAAAAGTGTCAGGCGCGAGCGCGGCTGCGACCCGTCAGCTTTTCCTTGATGCGCGCAGCCTTGCCTTCCAGGTTGCGCAGGTAGAACAGCTTGGCGCGGCGAACCTTTCCGCGACGCTTGACCTTGATCGATTCGATCAGCGGGCTGTAGGTCTGGAAAACGCGCTCGACACCGGTACCATGCGACATCTTGCGCACGGTAAAGGCCGAATTGAGGCCCCGATTCCGCTTGGCGATCACCACGCCTTCAAAGGCCTGCAGTCGCTGGCGATCACCCTCGCGGACCCACAGATTCACGACGACCGTGTCGCCGGCACCGAATTCCGGGATGTCCCGCTCGGTCTGTTCCTTGTTGATTTCGTCGATGATGTTGCTCATGACTGCTCTTCCCGAATCGTTCAAACAGGCCTCATGGCGAGGCAGACAAGCGGAGCATTATAACGCATGGATTGGCGTGTGTCTGCCGTTTTCGGACGAAAAACGGGAATCGTAAATTGGGGGTGGGGCTTTGGCGTCTTCTTTCATCCTGTGCGAGCCAATGGCTTGGCCCTCGCCTTTGGCCTACGCACGAAAGAAAAAGCACGGCGTGTCCCCCGTTTTACGTTTTACGTTTCCCGTTTTCGCCCATCAAATCCGGCCGCCGCCGCGCGGTGCGCTCCACGGCCTGCTCGCGGCGCCACTCGGCAATGCGGGCATGATCACCGCTGAGCAGCACCTCCGGAACCGGCTGGCCGCGCCAGACTTCCGGGCGCGTGTAATGCGGGCAATCAAGCAAACCGTCGGCGAAGGAATCCTCCACCGCAGAAAGTTCGTGCCCAAGCACCCCCGGCAATTGCCGTACCACGGCATCGATCAGGACGGCGGCGGCCGGCTCGCCGCCGGACAGCACGTAGTCTCCGATAGACCACTCCTCGTCGACCAGGCTTTCGAGTACTCGCTCATCGATCCCTTCGTAACGCCCGCAGACCAGGATCAGGCGTTCTTGTCCGGCCAGCTCCATCACGCCGGACTGATCCAGTCGCCGCCCCTGGGGACTCAGCGCCACCACATGCGCCGGAGGACCATCAGCCCTGGCCTCTTCTATCGCCCGTGCCAGCGGCTCGGGGCGCATGACCATGCCGGGACCACCGCCATAGGGACGATCGTCAACGCTACGGTGAACGCCCGAGGCATGATCACGCGGATTCCAGCACTTGAGCTCAACCCGACCGTCGGTCAGGGCCCTTCCCGTAACCCCCAGCCCCTTCAGTTGCTCGACCCACTCCGGAAACAGGGTAATGACGTCGATACGCTCAAGCATCGTCTTCCAGCCACTCCACCGGCCAGTCGACCAGAATGCGGCCGGCATCGAGATCGACTCGATGCACGAATTCGTCGACCACGAACGGAATCAGAACCTGGCCATGTGAATCGCCACGCACGTCGAGTACGTCGTGGGCACCGGTTTCAAGCAGTGCGGCAACACATCCATAGACATGATCGTCGAGGTTGACGACTTCGAGGCCGATCAGATCATGCCAGTAATAGTGACCCGGCCCGGATTCGGGCAGGCAGGAACGGGGTACCCAGATTTCGCTGCGGCCAAGCGCTGCGGCCGCTTCCGGTGTATCGATGCCGCGCAGTCGCGCGACCAGACGAGGACCCGCCTTGCGCCAGTCCTCCACCACCACTTCTGCGTCGCCGACCCGCCAGGGCCGGTAATCGAAAATGGCAGTCGGCGGGCGGGTGTGAGAGAAAACCCGCACCCAACCCTGCACCCCCCAGGGACCATTGAAGTGGCCGACGACGACCGACTCCGACAGCCCCGGGCTGTTCATTACGCGGTCGGCTGGGCCTGCTGGGCCTTGCGTGCTTCGACGACCAGCTTGCTGACGCGCTCGGAGACCTGCGCACCTTGCTTGACCCAGTGGTCGATGCGGTCGGTATCCAGGCGCAGGCGCTCATCCTGGCCACGAGCCACCGGATTGAAGAACCCGAGACGCTCAATGTTGCGGCCATCGCGTGAATTGCGGCTGTCGGTCACCACGATGTGATAGAAGGGCTGCTTCTTGGCGCCACCCCGGCTGAGACGGATCTTGACCATGTTTTCTCCTGAAAATGAGCCCCGAAACCACAGCGGCTTCGGCACTGCAAAACTAGCTGAATCGGCAAACCCGCAATTTTACCTGACTCGCTCCGTGAAAGGAAGGGCTGTCAGGTTTCAGGAAAGGAAAAGGTTTCAGGGTTCAGGCGGCAGCCGCGGATCTGCGGGGGCGGCTTTGCCGCGATAGGGGTGGTGGTAGCCCGAAAGCGGGGTTCTTTATCCCGGCGAAGCCGAAGGCGAGCCGGAATGTTTTCCTGAACCCTGAAACCTGAACCCTGAAACCTTTCTTCTACCTGAACCCTTCTATCCAAACGGACTTCCGCCACCGGGAAGCCCGCCACCGGGCAAACGCTTCATCATCTTCGCCATCGCGCCCTTGGATCCAACCTTCTTCATCATCTTCTGCATCTGCTTGTGCTGCTTGAGCAGACGGTTGACGTCCTGGATCTGCAGCCCGGAACCGGCGGCTATACGGCGCTTACGCGAGCCCTTGATGATGTCAGGATAACGTCGCTCCTGCGGTGTCATGGAATTGATGATGGCTACCATTCGCCGTGTCTGGCGGTCATCCATCTTCGACTTGACCGCCTCGGGGAGGTTACCCATACCGGGCAGCTTGTCCATCAAGGAACCCATACCGCCGAGGTTTTCCATCTGCATGAGCTGGTCGCGGAAATCATCCAGACCAAAGCGCTTGCTGGCCTTGCCGACCTTCCCGGCCAGTCTCTTCGCCTTCTTTTGATCGACCTTGCGCTCGACTTCCTCGACCAGGCTGAGGACATCGCCCATCCCGAGAATGCGCGAAGCCAGCCGGTCGGGATGGAACGGCTCCAGACCGTCGATCTTCTCGCCAGTGCCGAGGAACTTGATCGGTGCGCCAGTGATCTGCCGAACCGACAGGGCCGCACCACCGCGGGCATCGCCGTCAGTCTTGGTCAGCACCACGCCCGTCAGCGGCAGGGCCTCATGGAAGGCCTTCGCGGTGTTGGCCGCATCCTGGCCTGTCATGGCATCGACCACGAACAGCACTTCGGCCGGATCGATCTCGGCATGGACACGACGGATCTCGTCCATCATCGCCTCGTCCACGGCCAGGCGACCCGCGGTATCGAGGATCAGGACATCGGCGAACTGCTTGCGCGCATGTTCATGCGCCTCGCGGGCGATGACCACCGCATCGTCGACGCGATCGGATCGGTAAAAGGCGGAATCCACCTGCCCGGCCAGGGTTTCAAGCTGATCGATAGCGGCCGGCCGATAGATATCGCAACTGGCCAACATCACCTTTTTCTTGTGACGCTCACGCAAGAGATTGGCCAGTTTGCCGGCGGTGGTGGTCTTGCCTGCACCCTGCAGGCCCGCCAGCAGAATCACGACCGGCGCCTGACGCTCGAGGTTGAGTGGCGCCTGTTGCTCACCGAGAACGCGCTTGAGCTCTTCATGCACCACCTTGACCAGCGCCTCACCCGGCTTGAGACTGCCGACCACCTCCTGGCCGACCGCCCGTTCGCTGACCTGGGCGATGAAATCCTTCACCACCGGCAAGGCAACATCGGCTTCGAGCAGGGCCACGCGTACCTCGCGCAAGGCCTCGCGGATGTTGTCTTCGGTCAACCGGCCGCGACCCTTGAGTCGCTCCAGGGATCCTGTCAGTCGTTTGCTGAGTTGGTCGAACATGGGTCAAACACTCGGGATTCAGGCTAGATGTGCCATTATACTTGGGCCGTACACAACATCAGACAAGCTTCTGCTTTTATCGTGGATCCGATGACCCTGCTCGCACCTCTGGCGCTGGTGCTTTACCTGGCTGCCGGCGGCCTCATCGCGCTGGGCTACTACCGCTCCGCGCCCGCACTGCGAAAACTCGGCACTGCGTCTGCCGTCATCGCCGCGTTCTTGCACGCCAGCGTGATATGGCAGGCAATGGCCACAACGCTTGGCTGGGATGTCAATTTCGTCCATACGCTGTCACTGGCCGCCCTGATGATCGTCGGCGTTCTGCTTGTCACCAGCCCATGGTCAAGGACCGTCGAGACCGGCATCATCGCCTTTCCCGGTGCCGCATTCTGCCTCGCCCTGCAATGGCTGCTGACGCCCGAGCCCCTGATTCTGACGCAGGTCTCGGCCATGCTCGAGATTCACGTTTTCACCTCATTGCTCGCCTACAGCCTGATGTCGATTGCGGCCATAAACGCCCTGATGCTGGCAGCCCAGGACTATGCCCTGCGCCACCCGCGGCCCCTGCGCCAGCTCGAGTTACTACCACCCCTGGCCGTCATCGAAAGCGTGATGTTTCGACTGATAGCCGCCGGCTGGGTGGTACTGAGCGCAAGCCTGGTGACCGGACTTGTGTTCATCGACAATCTGTTCGATCAGCACCTGGTCCACAAGACCGGGCTGTCGCTGCTTTCCTGGGTACTGTTCACTGCCCTGCTTGCCGGACGTCACTGGTTGGGCTGGCGCGGGCGCAGGGCCGTCAACTGGACGCTCGCGGCCATGGCCGTGCTCGCACTGGCCTACTTCGGCAGCAAACTGGTGCTGGAAGTCTTCCTGGACCGCAGCTGGATGATCTCGGCCGGCGCCTGAACAATGGCCCAACTTCCCCTGACGACTCTCTTCATCCTGCTGGCAGTGCTGATCGTGCTGTCAGCTTTCTTTTCCAGTTCCGAGACCGGGCTGGTGGCGCTCAACCGTTACCGACTGCGCCACCAGGCCAACAGCGGTCACCGCGGCGCGCGTCTGGCGCAGGGATTGCTGGCCAAACCCGACCGCATGTTCGGACTGGTCCTGCTGGGCAATAACCTGGTCAATATCCTGGCCGCCTCGATTGCCACGGTGATCGCCCTGAGGCTGCTGGGCGAAGGCGGCATCTGGGTCTCGACACTGGCACTGACCCTGATCATCCTGATTTTCGCCGAAGTCGCTCCGAAAACACTGGCTGCACTCTATCCGGAACGCATCGCCTACCCGGCCAGCTATGTCCTCACGCCACTGCTCAGAATCCTTTATCCGGCCGTCTGGCTGACCAACCTCATGGCCGCCACCCTGCTCAAGCCTTTCGGAGTGAAAAAGCAGGGCCTGCATCAGGATTCACTCAGCCGGGAGGAACTGCGCACGCTGGTCAAGGAAGGCGGCAAGAAGATTTCGCTTGACCACCGCCAGATGCTGATCAACATACTCGACCTGGAGCATGGCACGGTGGACGATGTGATGGTGCCGCGACAGGATATTGTCGGTATCGATCTCGACGCCCCGTGGGACGACATCATGCAGGCGCTGACCCAGAGCATCTACACCCGCATGCCGGTCTGGCGCGGCGACCTCGACAACATCGTCGGACTGCTGCACATCCGCACGATTCTTTCACGCCTGATCCAGAACCGGCTCGACCGGGACGGCCTGCTCAAAGCCGTGCGCAGCCCCTACTTTGTGCCCGAAGGCACACCGCTGACCCAGCAGATGCTGGAATTCCAGAGTCGGGAACGCCGACTGGGACTGGTCGTCGACGAATACGGGGACATCCAGGGCCTGGTCACCCTGGACGATATTCTCGAGGAGATCGTGGGCGAGTACACCACAGAGGGCGGTGGCCGGCAGAAGCTGATCCGCAAACTGGAGGACGGCAGCTGGATCGTCGATGGCGGCGCCACTTTGCGCATGCTCAACCGCCGCATGGATTGGGAACTGCCAACCAGCGGCGCCAAGACGCTCAACGGCCTCATCCTCGAACACCTGGAATCCCTGCCGGATGGCCGCACCAGCCTGAAGATCGGTGACCACATCTTTACCATCGTCGATATGGTCGACAAGCGCATCCGCAAGGTCAAGGTCCGGGATTTCGGCGACGAAGAATAATGGAAAACGGGAAATGTACAACGTGAAACGGGGGCGAGCTTCCGGGTTTCACTCCGGTGTGTGCTGGCCAATGACACAGTCCCCGCCGTTGGCCAGCCCCGCTACAAAAACAGCACGGCAACACCCCCATCTCACGTTCTACGTTTTTGACAACGAACGAACTACTCCTCCATCATCGCCGCCAGTTGACGCATCAATTGCGGCCAGTCGACCAAGCGGCGGTGGCCGATGATGTCAAGCCGCGGCAATGAGCGTCCCTGCACGATATAGAACCCTCCGGATTCATGCAGGGCAACACCGTCGATATGACAAATGTTGTTGCTCAAACGGCACGCCAGTCCGGCACGGCGATAGGGAAACTCGTCGAAAACACGCAACACGGTACCCGTGATCAGCGCGCCCCCTGCACCGCCGAGGTTGGACAGGTTTTCCACCGCCCGCTGGCTGATACGACGACGCCTTGCATCGTCATGCGTGAAAATGCGCGCGTCCATCGCCACCGGCTGCCAGTCAAGCAAGCGCAGATCGCGCATCCATCCCGACATTTCGCCTTCCATGTGGCCGAAGTTGAAGGCACTCGTCAACTCAGCCAGATCCAGCCGATGGAACTCCACCTGGGCAGCCAGAGCCGGCAGGGTTCCGAAAGGTCGCTCGACGGCCAGGTCCGTCATCTCGATTCGCCCGGAGAAGGCCTGCACATCAATGCCGCCGGTAAACGACAGAACCTCGTCGACATAACGCACGCCAGGAAAAGTACCCGACAGCACACCACCGAACTCCGGGAAACCGAGCAAGCCGGTCAACTCCGCCAGGTCCAGGGGCTCGATGCGGGCATCGAGCAGCAGTTCTCGCTCCTCGACATCCGCATGCTCCCAGAGCATGCGCTCGATAACCAGTGCACCATCAAGCAAGGGCATTCGCAAGGGTTCAGCCAGACTGATTCTCGTGCCGTCTCCGGCCATGCGCAACGACGAAGCGCCTGACGGCAGCCCATACAGCGACAACGCCTCCCACTCCAGCACCAGCGAACTGTAGTCATCGCGAATCACCACATCGGCATTCGCCCGGTCGATCGAAAATCGCTCCTGCGGGTCGTCAAGGTGGAAGCCCTCCAGGCGGGCTTCCAGGTCAATCTCGCCGTTATCGATCCGGCCGGCAGCCTCAACCAGCCCGGTGGTCTCGATGTCTGCCAGCCCCTTGGCGGCCAGCGGCCCGTCCAGCCAGCGCTCCCAGGCCAGTGGAAACTGCAGCTTCAGGGAATCGGCATGCGCATGAACCAGCGACCATCCTGCCTCGCCAGCATCCAGCACCATGCCGCCGACAAGCGAAATCGCACCAGGATCCTCGAACTCCAGATGGTCGATCTGCCATCGACCGTCACCGCTCGACTGTCCCTGCAGCGTCAGGGCAAGCGGTTCGGACACTGGCGGCAGGTAAACCTGCCCGAACAGCATCTCCCCCGCCGACTGTTCCAGCTCAATGCGAAATGCTGTTTGTCCATCCTTGAACTCAAGCTCGAACGTACTTTCCGCCTCGATTGCAAACCCCGCCATTTCCCCCCCGGGGCTGTCAAAAGCGGTATCGATCAGTTGCAACTGCCCCCGCAATCCATGACCGGAATAATTGATCGAACCCGACAATTCGCCGGCGACGTCGCGCAACCCGGCCTGATCGAACACTTCCCCGTACACATCCGCCAGCGGCAAGGCTTCGACCCGCAAATCAACGGCAATTCCTTCCCCGTTCACCGGCCAGCGGACCTGTCCCTGTACCGGACCGCTGACGAGCTCGAACAGGTAAGCCCGTTCGCCGGCCGCCAGGCGAAAGTCCGCCTCCATGTCCGCAAGCAGGGGACCGTCGATCCAGCGCATCCGACCGGCATCGCACTCCGGACCTGCGGGTCGCATTCTGCCACTTGAACATTCGAACTCGATCGAACCCAGGATGACGGCATCGGGACCGGTCACCCCGGAAGCCATCAGTCGCCAGCTGCCCGCCTCCGCCGCCAGTTCCGGCCGGTAAAAGATGTCCACCTGGTCCCAGCTCAAAGGACCCATCCGGCCCGGCCCACTGCTGATCTCAAGCTCCGCCGCTGCCAGGCCGGATCCGACCAGCACGAAAATCACGCCGACCAGCCATCGGCCCTTGCAAGTTGAGACACGCAAGCTATATTGGGCCCATGCCAGCACAAAAGTCATCCGGTTATTCTGCCGCCGCGCTTCGTATCCTCGTCGTCGACGACCACGAGATCAACCGCGAGTTTCTGAAGGCCGGCCTTAACCGGCTGGTCGACACGATCCGCCTGGCCGCCGACGGCGCCTCGGCCATCGAGTTGTGCGCGCGGGAAGAATTCGACGTTATCCTGATGGATCTGCACATGCCGCAACTCGACGGGCTGGCTACCGCTAACAGGATACGCGATCTGGACACCCGATCGGCCCACGCCCAAATCGTGGCGCTGACTGCAGATGCCCGCCCCGAGGAGCGAGTGCGGTTGCTCGATGCGGGTTTCGACGACTATCTCAACAAGCCCATCACCATCCCCGCCCTGATGACTGCCATCGAGGCATTGTTCAACCCGAACGTGAGCCGCAATCCGCAGGAACGCCAGCACATCGCGCCGACCCAGCTGATCGATCGCGATCGCGCGCTTGCCGCCTCGAACAACGACTCCGGCCTGGCGCTTCGGCTTCAGGACATGCTCGCCGCGGAACTTGATGAAAAACTGCCCGAACTTGACCGCATGATCGCCGACGGTGAACACCGGAAAGCGGCCGACCTGCTGCACCAATGGGCCGGAGCCGGCGGCTACGCCGGCGCCGTGCGCATGACCCATGCCTGCCAGATGCTCCGGCAGCGCCTGCTTGCCGGCCTGGACAGCTCACCCGGCACCACCTACCTCAACTTCCTGCGCATCGCCCACGCCACCCGCCAGACCCTGAGAAACGCCTGAGGCGCCGGAACACGGAAGACAGTTTTTGCAGGATGCGTGGAGCGCAAGCGGAATGCATGCTGGACGAGGATGGACCTGTGTCCCC
The DNA here is from genome assembly GCA_007128175.1 of Wenzhouxiangella sp. Taxonomy (GTDB): domain Bacteria; phylum Pseudomonadota; class Gammaproteobacteria; order Xanthomonadales; family Wenzhouxiangellaceae; genus Wenzhouxiangella. The sequence goes on from SKXY01000217.1 coordinate 9,535, forward strand.
ACCCGGTCAGGGTTTGCTGGATGTCGTCCAGCATGCGTTCCGGCCTTCGGCCTCCACGCATCCTTGTATGTTGATCCTGCACTCGGACAATGAGCGAGTGTTCACCGGGGAAGCCGTCGCATCCTGGAGGCAGCTTGACTGACCTCGTACGTAGAGTGGCTCCCCGCCTCATTGCCAAGTCCGAGGAGTATCCGGAAGCCACGCTTGTGGACTTCGCATCACAAGGTCGGACGGCATGAAATGCGAGGTCGGGGAACCTGGTGACATTGTGCCCACCTGAGAATGGAGGATCAACGTATGTCGACTGTTGCCGGAATCGATGTCAGCCGCCAAGAAACTCGATGCCGCCATGGCGCTCAGCCGGGCCGATGTGCCGATGTCGGTGATCAACCCACGCTCGGCGCACCACTTCGCTGAGGCAATGCTGCAGCGCTCCAAGACCGACCGCATCGACGCAGGCCTGCTGGCCGAGTATGCCCGGCGCATGTACCTCACCCTCTGGCTGGCGCTGCGCGATATCTCGCGCCGAATCAATCAGTTAACCGGCATGTGCACGACCGAGAAGAACCGCCTGCACGCACTCAAGGCCCAGCGCCACACCAGCCCGACGCTGATCGAGAAGGTCGAGGCGCAAATCGAGCTGATGGAAGCCAGCATCCAGCGCCTGACCGCCTCGGCCCTGGCGCTGATCGAGCACGATGCCGATCTGGCGCGCTATCGAAGCTGCCTGATCACAACCAAGGGCATCGCCGATGCCAGTGCCGTGACCCTCATCGGCGAGTTATGCCTGCTGCCGCGTGACCTGCGCTCAACCTGGTCCGTTACGACGAGCGAGCCAAGGCGCATTATGAGGCGCTGCTCGGCCGGGGCAAGAAAAAATGCAGGCGCTGTGCGCGGTCCAGCGCAAGATGCTCACCGGACTGTGGGCTTGCATGAAAACCGGCGAGCCCTTCGATAGCTCGAAACTCTTTGCCATCGAGCCGAATAATGCTTGACCCGGACCAGGGTATCTACGGGCGCCGTTGTTTTCCTGAACCCCGAACCCTCGACCCTGAAACCTTCCTTTACCCCCCCATCAAACGCTTCATCTCTCGAACCGCGGCCTCCAGACCGGTGAACACTGCACGCGAGACGATGGCATGGCCGATATTGAGTTCGGCGATGCCTTCGATGGCAACGATCGACTGCACATTGTGATAGTTGAGCCCGTGCCCGGCATTGACCACCAGGCCCATGCGCCGCCCGGCCTCCACAGCCGCACGCAGGCGCGACAGTTCATCTGCCGCCCGCAGGCCACGTTCCTCGGCGTAGGCTCCGGTATGCAGCTCAACCACTGGCGCTCCGCATTCCACTGCCGCCTCGAGTTGTTGCGGATCGGGATCAACAAACAGGCTGACACGAATACCGGCGGCGGCAAGACGTCCGCAGGCATCGATGATACGCGACTTGCCGCCGATCACATCCAGCCCACCCTCGGTAGTCAATTCCTCTCGGCGCTCGGGCACCAGGCAGACGTCGGCCGGACGCGTGCGTTCTGCAACGTCAAGCATCTCGTCGGTGACTGCCAGTTCCAGGTTCATGCGCGTGCCAAGGGTATCGGCCAGCAGGCGGACATCCTCGTCCTGGATATGACGACGATCCTCCCGCAAGTGAATGGTGATGGCGTCGGCACCGGCCTGTTCGGCCACGAGCGCAGCCTGCACCACGGAGGGGTAATGGCCGCGGCGGGCCTGACGCAGCGTGGCGACATGATCAATGTTGACGCCCAGCAGGGGTGTACTCATCAAAACTCAGACTCCCGTTCGATGACTCATGTTTTCGAAAAGTCGACGGCTCTCCAGCCGACGACCCGCCAATTGATGGTCGATCAACTGACGCATCAACCGTCGGCAGTTCTTCCCCCCGCACTTCTTGTCCCGCATTCCGCCAGCCAGAGCCAGTATTGCCTCACCCGGGTAGATTGTCGGGCCCGGCCTGTCGACCGGAATAAAGCCTGACTCCGGGTCCAGATGATACAACCCGCCAGCCTGTATGGGCTGCCCGTCCGCAGCGTCGTGCTCGAAATCCGGGGAAACGCCCAGCGAGCCGAGCAACCCCAACTCGAATCGCCTCACCACCGACGCCAGATCCGATTCAGTAACCAGGTCGGACAGCAACTGGCCGTAGGCTCTGAACAATTCGGGTGAAGGATCGTCGCGAAGCAGCAGCTTCAGGACCAACTCATTGGCGTACAGCCCGCACCAGAGCGCACGTCCGGTCAGTAGATGGCGACTGCCGGCGGGATCGAGACCAGTGAGTGTCCCCATCTCTCCCCGGCGCGTCCAGGTGGCCGTAAGTGGGCAGAACGGTTCGGCCAGCCCGCGCCAGGACGAACGTGCCGAGCGCGCACCCTTCGCCACCAGGCCGACGCGGCCTTGCTGGTGACTGAAGAACTCGATCAACAGGCTGGACTCGCGCCAGGGCCGACGGTGCAGCACCCAGCCGAACTGCTCCCCGCTGGTGGTCATGAAGAATAGCCGAGCTCGTCGAGCGCTCCGTCATCATCCATCCAGCCGGAACGCACCTTGACATGCAATTCAAGATGAACCTTCTCTCCAAGCAACTCGGCGATGCGCTGACGGGCCCGGCTGCCCACGCGCTTGAGCACCTGTCCGCCGCGACCGATCACCATTCCCTTGTGCCGCTCGCTGGCGACAAGGATCAAGCCGTTGATCTCAACCCGACCCCGCCCGCGCTTGAACTGTTCGATTTCGACCGTCAGACCATAGGGAATCTCCTGATGCAGTTGCAGCATCAGTTGCTCCCGAACCATCTCCGCTGCAAGAAAGCGTTCGGACCGATCGGTGAACAGGTCGGGATCGAAAACCGGTTCGGCCTCGGGAAGACAGCGGAACACCTCGTCGAGCAGATCATCCAGCCCCTCACCCCGTGTTGCCGAAAGGTACACCACGGCATCGAAATCGACTTTCGCGCTCAGCTCGGCCGTACGCTCGAGCAACACGGCGCGATCGTCGAGCTGGTCGATCTTGTTGAACGCAAGGATTTTCGGCCCTTCCTGAACGGACATGAGGTCGAGCACCATACGGTCCTCGTCGGTCAGGCGGGTGGCATCGACCAGCATGACGGCCACGTCGACACCCAGCCGCGTGTCAGAGGCAATGCGATTGAGCCGGCGATTGAGTGCATGATCACGCCGGCGGTGCAGACCAGGAGTATCGACGAAGATCGCTTGGCCCTTCTCGCGGTTGACGATGCCGTTGATGCGGTGGCGCGTGGTTTGCGCCTTGTGGGTCACGATCGCCAGGTGCTCTCCTACCAGGGCATTGAGCAGCGTGGACTTGCCAACATTGGGCCGACCCAGCAGGGCTACGTAACCGCAGCGAGTGTTCATTGTTCGTTTTCTCCGGAATCTCTTGCCGTCGCGTGCTTGTTGCCGCGCCCGGACTTGAAGTATTCGCTCAACCTGCCGTACATGATTTTCGCGGCAGCCTGTTCAGCCTTGCGGCGGCTGGCCGCCTCAGCCGTTGCGGGAGTGGTGAGCTCTCCGGCACGGCACTCGACACGAAAGCACTTGGCATGGTCGGCGCCGGACTCCTCGATGACCTCGTACTCCGGCAAATCATGGCCATGCGCCTGCAACAGTTCCTGGAGCCGGGTCTTGGGATCTTTCAGGGTATCAGCCTCTGGCAGCGATTCCAGCCGCGCCTCGAAGACCTCACAGACCACTCGCCTGGCCTCGGAAAAACCCCCATCCAGAAGAATCGCCCCGACGATGGCCTCGAAAACGTCGGCAAGGATGGACTCGCGCAGGAAGCCACCGCTCCTGAGCTCACCTGCCCCCAGTCGCAAGTGCTCGCCAAGCTCCAGTTCACGGGCAATCGATGCCAGCGTCACATCCCGCACCAGACGGGATCGCAGCCGACTGAGATCTCCCTCTGGAGCATGCGGGCGACGGAGGAACAGCTGCTCGGAGATGACCAGGCTGAGCAGGCTGTCGCCGAGAAACTCGAGACGCTCGTAGTGACCCGGACCGCAACTGCGATGGGTCAGCGCTTGCCTGAGCAGACCGGGATCGCGAAACCGGTAATCGATCCCCGGCAGCGTCTGCAACGAATCAATCGCGCAGTCTTTCGACACGGTGGAACTTGACGACCGCGTCAATGTTGCCGATCAGGTGAGTTTCGACCTCGTAGCTGACGACCAGGCTCAAGCCATCGCCATGCTCGATACGCACATTCTCGGCCCCGACGTGATCGACGTAACTGATATCGAAGCGCGTCAACAACTGACGGCGGGTAGTCTGGGGTGGCTGATTGGCGACACCGGGCTCGCCCGCCACAGCCTTCATCTCGCTGACCACGGACATGTGGTTCAGGTAAATGGGTACAAGTTTGATACCGATATAGGTGAAAAACAGCACAATCACCAGAATGCCCATGAAACCGAGCAAACTGAGCCCGCGCTGTCTGTTGAATGCCATCATTCGTTCGTTCCCTCGAAGCTAACCCCATTCAGGCTCGACAAACCGCCCTTTTCACTGAATTCTATCACCGATTCGGCCCCAGTCCACACAGCCGCGGGAACAGTCCCAGTGCATCCAGATCCGAACCGCCTTGCCTACCAGAAGGTCCTCGGACACGAATCCCCAGGCTCGACTGTCGAGCGACTGATCCCGATTGTCACCCAGCACGAAGTAGTGTCCCTCGGGCACAGTCCAGGTGCGCGTCTCCAGGTCGGGACGTTCGGGATAGACGACGATATTGTGCGGCTCTTCTCCCAGATGCTCCAGTCGTTTCACCGGACGAGTGCCCGGTGGATTACGGTTGAGACCTTCGCCAACCCAGGAGCCAACCTGATCCTGGATGACCGGATCACCGTTGATGAACAGCACCTTGTTGCGATAGGTGACGGTGTCGCCCGGCAGGCCGATGACACGCTTGATGTAATTGATGCGCGGATCGACCGGGTAGCGAAACACGGCCACGTCCCCCCGATCCGGATCGCCGACTTCCAGAAAGCGGTGGTTGCCGACTGGCAGCCGCAGACCGTAGGCATACTTGTTGACGACGATGAAATCACCGATCCACAGGGTCGGGATCATCGAGCCTGACGGAATCTTGAATGGCTCGAACAGGAAGGAGCGGAACAGCAGCACCACCAACAGCACCGGAAACAGCGACCCGACCAGTTCGACCGTCTTCGACACCGGCTCATCGGCTTCCTTCTGGCGTCGCTTGCGCCAATAACGCTCGATGATCCAGAAAACACCGGTAACCAGCGTCAATACGGTCAGGATCAGAGCAAAGTCCAGATTCATTCTTCTATTTCTCCTGGTCGGTTCGCAGCACGGCAAGAAAGGCTTCCTGGGGAATCTCGATCTTTCCGACCTGCTTCATCCGGCGTTTACCGGCCTTCTGTTTTTCCAGCAGCTTGCGCTTGCGGGTGACGTCGCCGCCGTAACACTTGGCGGTGACGTTTTTGCGGTACGCCTTGACCGTCGAGCGCGCGATGATATGCGACCCGATGGCAGCCTGGATGGCGATATCGAACATCTGGCGCGGAATCAACTCACGCATGCGCTCGGCCAGTTCACGGCCGCGTCGCTCTGCGGCATCGCGATGCACGATGGTGCTGAGTGCATCGACTCGCTCACCATTGATCATCAGATCCAGGCGTACGAAAGGCCCGGCCTGGTGACGCAGGAAATCATACTCGAATGAGGCGAAGCCGCGGCTGACCGATTTGAGCCGGTCGAAGAAGTCCATGACCACTTCCGACATCGGCAGCTCGTAGGTCAGCTGCACCTGACCGCCGATGAAACGCATGTCGCGCTGGTGGCCGCGCTTTTCCTCGCACAGGCCGATGACCGGACCGACGTAGTCCTGCGGCACCAGGATATTACCCAGAATGACCGGCTCACGAATTTCCGAAATCTTGTTGACCGGCGGCATACTCGCCGGGTTGTCCAGCGTCATCACCTCGCCGTCGGTCATCTCGACTTCGTAGATCACCGTCGGCGCGGTGGTGATCAGATCCAGATCGTACTCACGCTCCAGGCGCTCCTGGACGATCTCCATGTGCAGCATGCCGAGGAAACCGCAACGGAAACCGAAGCCCAGCGCCACCGAGGTCTCCGGCTCGAACTGCAGTGCCGAATCGTTGAGCTGCAGCTTGTCCAGCGCCTCGCGCAAGTCGGGATAATCGGAAGCGTCGACCGGAAAGATGCCGGCGAACACGCGTGGCTGCAGCGGCTTGAAACCGGGCAATGGCTTCTCGGCCGGCTCACGGGCGGTAGTGATGGTGTCGCCGACCGGGGCGCCGTGCACTTCCTTGATGCCTGCGGCAATGAAGCCGACCTGGCCGCAGCCCAGCTCCCGACCCGGTGTACGCTTGGGTGTGAAAATGCCGATCTGGTCGGCGCCATATTCCTCACCGGTCGACATCACGCGGATCTTCTCGCCCTTCCTGAGCTTGCCTTCCTTGATGCGCACCAGGGAGTTGACGCCCAGGTAATTGTCGAACCAGGAATCAATGATCAGGGCCTTGAGCGGCGCATCGGAGCGATCTTCCGGGGCCGGAATGCGCTCGACCAGCGCTTCCAGGATCTCGCGCACGCCATCACCGGTCTTGGCGCTGACCAGCAAGGCATCGCTGGCATCGATGCCGATGATATCTTCGATCTGGTGCCTGACGCGTTCGGGATCGGCAGCGGGCAGATCGATCTTGTTGATGACCGGAATGACCTCCAGACCCTGCTCGACCGCGGTATAGCAGTTGGCCACGCTTTGCGCCTCCACGCCCTGGGCGGCATCGACCACGAGAAGAGCGCCTTCACAGGCAGCCAGCGAGCGCGAAACCTCGTAGGAAAAATCGACGTGGCCGGGGGTATCGATGAAATTGAGCTGGTAGACCTCGCCGTTGGCCGCCTCAAAATCCAGGGTGACGCTCTGCGCCTTGATAGTGATGCCGCGCTCACGCTCGAGGTCCATCGAGTCGAGCACCTGCTCGGCCATTTCACGATCAGTCAAACCGCCACAGACCTGGATGAAGCGGTCAGCCAGCGTCGACTTGCCGTGGTCGACATGCGCGATGATGGAAAAGTTTCGGATGTGGCGGGTATCAGTCATAAATTCCCAATCGAAACGCCCCCGGGCAGACCCGGGGGCGAAAAGTCAATGAACCCGACGATTATAGCGGCTCGTGCCGGCCGCTCGCCGGACTTTAGTCCGGCTGGCCTTCGTCCGGAATGGCCTCGGGCTGATAGGCGATGAACGCGGTATTGCCGTCGGAGCGCTGGACCAGAAGGGCCACCGTTCGGCCTTCGGGCAACGATTCGACGATCGCGTTGAAGTCATCCATGCCACCGATACGCTGGTTGTTGATCATCAGGATGACCTGCTCGCGCCGGACACCAGCGCGATAAGCATTGTCACTTTCGACGTCGCGAATCAGCACTCCGCCTTCCGGATCACCCATGCGCCGACGCATCTCGGAGGTCAGCGGCTCGACCACCAGGCCGAGTGCATTGGTCGGCTCGGCACGCTCCTCCTCTCCCGCAGGAGCCATGTCGTCCTCATCAAGTTCGTGCAGACTGGCGGTCAGGGTCTTGCGTTCGCCCCAGCGCCACACTACGAGCTCCACGTCGCTGCCGGGACGCACCATCCCCACCATCGGCGGCAAATCACCGCTGCGCTCGACCGGCATGCCGTTGAACTCGATGATGATGTCACCGACCTCGACGCCGGCGACTTCGGCCGCACTGTCGGGTTGCACGCGACTGACCAGCGCTCCCACCGGTCGATCCAGGTCGGCGGCATCGGCGTGATCTCGCGTGACTTCACCGATTTCGACACCAAGGTAACCACGGCGCACGCGGCCGTGCTCGATCAGTTGCTCGACCGAGTTCATGGCCACTTCAACCGGGATGGAAAACGACAGCCCGATATTGCCGCCGTGCGAGCTGAGAATCCAGGAGTTGATCCCGACCACACTGCCGTCGGTTCGAATCAGCGGTCCACCGGAGTTGCCACGGTTGATGGCCACGTCGGTCTGAATGAAAGGAACGTACTGTTGCTGGGCCCCTTGCGTCCTGCCCTTGGCGCTGACGATGCCCGCGGTCACCGATTGCTCGAACTGGAACGGTGAACCGATGGCGATCACCCATTCACCCGGCCGGAGCGACTGCGTCTCGCCGAATTCCAGAGTGGGCAGATCATTGGCATCGATGCGCAGCACAGCAATATCGGTCTGGGCATCGGAACCAACCAGTTCGGCCTCGAACTCGCGCCGATCGGCCAGCCGAACAATGATCTCGTCCGCACCATCGATGACATGATGATTGGTGATGATCAGCCCGTCGCTGTCGATCACGAAGCCGGATCCCCCGCCCCGGCGATCCGGCCGGCCACGTGGCCCCTGCCCGTGCGGATCGAAAAAGCGCCGGAACATCTCCGGGAGGTCCTCGGGCATGCCGCTGCGCTCTTCCGGTTGCTCCGAAGGGCGCGAACCGAAGCGCGTGGTTTCGATATTGACCACCGCCGGAATCGACTGCTCCACCAGGTCGGTGAAATCGTCACGGGCGGCCTGTGCGTGCTGCAGCATGAACACGGCGAGCAGCACGGCTGTGACAAGGGTTCGTTTCAGCATCTTCGCTCCGAAAATCTGGTTGAGTTGACTAGTCGATTGATGATTTTGTGGCGTTGTTCCCGCAAGACAATGGCTCGATGTGCGGCCGTCGTCCGAATCGAACGATGGATCTGCCGAACTGCCATGCCAGAACTGCCAGCACGATTCCGCCAATCAGAGAGAACAGGTCGCGCCAGTGAGGCGCCTCGATCCACCAGTGGGCGGGCAACGCGCCGGCGGCGAACCCGGCAACCGGCAGGCCATAAACCGCAATTGCGGTCAGCAACAGCGTTCCGGTAGAAATCCCGACACGCACCCATTGACCGGACACGAACTCGAGTTCGGAAGGCATCAGGACTTCCGCGTTTCGACGGGAAAACAATGCGCCGAATACACCGGCTCCGCAGCCATTTCCGCTGCGGCAACGCTGACAGAATTCGGGACGGGTGAAGCGCAGGCGGACCTTGCCACCATCAGATTCAAGCACTTCGGCAACCTGCCAGGCAATCGAGCCCGATTCATTCATGCGACCGTTTGCTGCCCTCACCAACCCGGCGGAACCTCTGGCCGACATATTCGATTGTCGTCGCCGGCACCTCGCCGACAACGGTCAGAGCGCGCCCGTCGCCCTGGTGAGTGAAAACATGCACCGCACCCATCGCCTTCATTCGGCTGCCAATGGCTTCCGGGGCCGCGTTTTCAATATAGATGGAAAAACTCGCCAATCCGTCACTGAACAGCAGGTGCTCGAACTCTTCACCGTTTTCCGAGCGCCCCTTGCCGATGTTTGCAAGCCGGAAGCCCGGTGGCACTCGATCGCTGAAAGCTTCGTGTCGACGCCCTGAGCGGATCCTGCCATCAGTGTCCTCCAGTCTCGTGGTCAGCACCTTTGGAGCGTCGATCATGGCCGGTGCCAGTTCAGCGTCGGAAATCGATACACCGAGCTCGATGCTTGTGAAGGACAGTTGTTGCAACTGACGGCCGTCGGGATCGATCAGCGCATAGCGCAACAGCATGCCGGTGCTCTCTTCGAGCCACAACCGGTAGCCATAGCGATACTGGTCACGCGGCTCGATGGTCAGGATTCGCGTACTCAGCCCGGCAACCCTTTCGCTGCCGGCCATCTCCATGCGATAGGCCGATTCCGGACTGGTCAGACGATTGACCGGCAGGTGGGGCAGCAGGCGGCCGGCCAACTGGCTCTCCAGCACCTGCGGCTGATCGCCAGGCAGAAGGCATCGCACCTTGTTGCCATCCCGGAGCACTTCACGCGGCTCGCCGTCGATGGCGTAGATGCGTTCACGCACTCCGTCCTCGTCGGCGCGGTGGATGATTCGAAGTGTATCGACACGATCCTCGCGCACATGCACGAGCGTGCCACGGTAATTGAGGGTCTCGACGGCACGGGCCATGCGATCAAGCCAGTGCTGGGCATCATCATCAGCCTGTGCATGTGCGCTGGCCGAGCTGCCCAGCAGCAAAATCGTGACGGCAAGAATATGCAGGGACCGGAGGTTTCCCATCGGCTTAGTGCCCTGCTTCGCGTACTTCTCTGCTTCGAGTTTCATCGTCGGCCTGGCGCGGCTGGAACTGAATCTCGACGCCCTGACTGCTGACGCCGGTCACAATGGGGACATAGGAAATAAAACCGGCGCCCCCGGAAGCCTGGTGGTGGCGCAGCACATGTCCGCTGATACGCTCGCGTTCGGCGGCGCTGCTTTCCGAGAAACTGACGGGAACCGTCGAAGGCAGCGTGGATCGGGCAAAGGGTTCGTCAAGTGAGGTGGACTGACTGACGAAACCCGGCTGTTCGGAGGTATCGCCCTGTCGGTCAAGCATGCTGGAATTGATACCGACGATGGCCACCAGCGCCACGCTCGCGGCGATCGCACCACCAGCGACTGGCTTGAACCAGGCCGCCACGCGCCCGCCGGGGCTGGCCACCGGCTCATCCGAGATCGCCGCGGCGACGCGGTCGGCAAGGTTGCCGGTCGCGATCATTTCACCGTGCATGCAGGCACGGACTGTATGGAATCGTCGCCAGGTGTCCTTCATCTCGGAGTCTTCGGCCATTCGTCGCAACATGAATTGCTGCGCACTTCGGTCGAGTTCCCCGTCCATCAGGCAGGAGAGGTGTTCCCGGTTCGATTCGCTCATCGTCTATCGTCCGTATTCATTGGTTGTCCAGCAAGGGCCGGAGGCGTGCATCAATGGCCTCCCGGGCCCGGAAAATTCTTGATCTCACGGTGCCGATCGGGCAATCCATGGTCGTGGCAATCTCTTCATAGCTCATGCCTTCCAGTTCTCTGAGCGTGATGGCCACACGCAGGTCTTCAGGCAAATCGGAAATCGCTTCGTTGATGGTGGTCTCGATTTCCTGCTTGAGCAGTTCATGCTCGGGCGAATCCTGTTCCTTCAGACGCGTGTCGACCTGAAATTGTTCCGCATCCTGCGCATCGACATCTGAAAGTGGCGGACGGCGACCCTGTGCGACAAGGTGATTCTTTGCCGTATTGATGGCGATCCGGTAAATCCATGTGTAGAACGCGCTGTCACCGCGGAAACGCGGCAACGCCCGGTAGGCCTTGATGAAGGCTTCCTGAGCGACGTCCATCGCTTCTGAATGATCGGAGACATATCGAGAAATCAGACTGATGATCTTGTGCTGGTACTTCGACACCAGCAGATCAAACGCCTTCTTGTCTCCTTTCTGGACACGCTCTACCAGTTGTTGATCGACTTCCCGTTCGCCCATCTGGGCCGCCCTCGGTTCCTTGCAGACGGCCGGGCCACATGCTCAACTGACCACGTGCCGGCCGGATAGTTTCGATTGTTCGGCTACAGGGTACACAAAATAGTCGGTCGCACCGGTACCGGTCGACTGACACCCGTTCAGCAGCCTGATTCAGCCGGCAAGAATATCACGTCCCGCGATGACTCAAGCCTCTAACGGTGCGATAATGGTCGGTTTGAACGCACTACTCTGGGAGGAACGCCAGATCATGAGCAAACACAACGAACTACTCCAGCGCCTTGGACTGAAAGACATCAATCCCGGCGCCTGTTTCGGCCCCGGCCAGTTCTCGGCAATCAGCCAGGACAACCTGGTCGAGTCCATCAACCCGACCGACGGATCGGTAATTGCACGGGTCAGCAGCGCCACCGAGGCCGACTACGAGAAAGTCATCAAGACTGCCCAGGAGGCAGCCGAAGCCTGGCGCCTGATTCCCGCACCCGAGCGAGGAAATGCCGTGCGCCTGGCCAACGACGCCCTGCGTGACTACAAGGACGCCCTGGGCAGCCTGGTCTCGCTTGAAATGGGCAAGATCAAGCCCGAAGGCGACGGCGAGGTCCAGGAAATGATCGACATCGGCGATTTCGCGCTCGGTCAGTCGCGCATGCTCTACGGCAACACCATGCACTCGGAACGCCCCGGCCACCGGATGTACGAACAGTGGCACCCACTGGGAGTGGTCGGCGTGGTTACCGCCTTCAACTTCCCTGTCGCCGTTTATGCCTGGAATGCCTTTATTTCGGCCATCTGCGGCAACGCCACGGTCTGGAAGCCGTCGCCCAAGGGCGTGCTTTGCTGCGCGGCAGTGCAAAACATCATCAACGAGGCGCTGGCCGACACCGATTACCCGCCGGTGTTCACTTCGTTCATGGAAAACGGTCACCAGTTGGCCGAGCGCTTCATCGACGACGAGCGCGTAGCACTGATGTCGTTCACCGGCTCCAGCCAGGTCGGCCGCATGGTCGGCGAGCGCGTGGCCAAGCGCATGGGCAAGAGCCTGCTGGAACTGGGTGGCAACAATGCCATCATCCTCGACGAAACGGGTGATCTCGATCTGGCCGTCCCGGCCATCGTCTTCGGCGCCGTCGGCACCGCCGGCCAGCGCTGCACCACCACCCGCCGCCTGATCGTGCACGAGTCGATCGAGGAGAAAGTCACCGAGGCACTGGTCAAGGCCTACGGCCAGGTGCGCATCGGCGACCCGCTCGACCCCAACACCCTGATGGGCCCGCTGACCGACGAGAACGCCGTCAAGCGTTTCGAGGATGCGGTCGAGCGCGCCAAGGCTGCCGGCGGCGAGGTACTCACCGGTGGCAACCGCATCGACGGCGACGGCTTCTTCGTCGAGCCGACCATAATCAAGGCCGAAAACGACTGGGACATCGTGCAGGAAGAGACTTTCGCACCCATCCTCTATGTCATGTCCTACAAGACCCTGGAAGAGGCCATGGAGATGCACAACAACGTGCGCCAGGGCCTGTCGTCAGCCATTTTCACCACTGACATCCGCAATGCCGAGTTCTTCCTGTCGCACCGAGGTTCGGATTGCGGCATCGCCAACGTCAACATCGGCACCTCGGGAGCGGAAATCGGCGGCGCCTTCGGCGGCGAGAAGGAAACCGGCGGCGGCCGCGAGTCAGGATCGGACTCCTGGAAGGCCTACATGCGCCGCCAGACCAACACCATCAACTGGTCACGCGAAATGCCCCTCGCCCAGGGCATCAAATTCGACCTTTGATGCATGCACCACAGAGACACGGAGTACACAGAGATTGACAAAGGAATTGTTTTCAACATTCAATTTATTGACTTTCTCCGTGTCCTCTGTGTCTCTGTGGTGAATTAACCATGTATGGCTGGCTGAGAAACGGGCTATTCCTCCTCCCGCCGGAGGTGGCGCATGATGTCGCCCTGAACGCGCTTTCGGCCGGGCGTTTCGTCGGACTGCCGCGACTGATGGGCGGGTGTCGGCAGTCGGCGCCGGTGGAGTTGATGGGTCTGAGTTTCCCCAACCCCGTCGGACTCGCGGCCGGGCTGGACAAGAATGGCGACCACATTGACGCACTCGGGCAGCTCGGTTTCGGCTTCATCGAGGTCGGCACGGTCACGCCGAAACCGCAACCAGGAAATCCTAAGCCACGCATGTTCCGGCTGCCCGAACACCAGGCGCTGATCAACCGGCTCGGCTTCAACAACAAGGGTGTCGACCACCTGGTCGAACGGCTCAAATCCACCCGCTACCAAGGGATCATCGGCGCCAACATCGGCAAGCAGAAAGAAACTCCGGTCGACCAGGCGGCAACCGACTACCGTCATTGCCTGGAGAAGGTCTACCCATACTGCGACTACGTCACCGTCAACATCTCGTCGCCCAATACCGCGAACCTGCGTCAGCTTCAGGACACCGGACACCTTTCCGAACTTCTTGCCGAGTTGACGCGCGCGCGCGGCCAACTGGCCGCAAAGCACGATGGCCACCGCCCCATCCTGGTAAAGATCGCGCCGGATTGGGATGACGCAGCACTCACTGCCTCTCTGGAAACGATTGGCAATTCCAGCATCGACGGATTGATCGCAACCAACACCACGCTGGATCGAACCGCCGTTGCCGGGCACGCTCATGCCAGGGAAGCGGGAGGCCTGAGCGGCGCACCGGTCAAACCGCTGGCCGACCGCACACTGGCGATTGCTCGCCGCACCCTCGGGGCGAACTTCCCCATCGTCGGTCTGGGCGGCATCACCCGCGGCGAGGATGCCGCCGACAAGCGGCGCACCGGCGCCGACCTGGTGCAGATCTACACCGGCTTCATCTATCGCGGGCCAGACTTGATCGGCGAATGCATCCGCGCCTGGCAGGCCGCTGATGAAAAGGCACCCTGAGATTATCGCCAATGCCGACCTGACGGCATTGAGCACCTTCCGGCTGCCGGCTCGCGCCACCGAGCTGGCAATCATCGACTCGATCGAACAACTCCCGGCCCTGCCCCCGACTGAAGGCGACGAGCTGGTCCTTGGCGGCGGCTCCAATACGGTATTCGTCGCAGACTACCCCGGTCGCATCCTGCTCAATCGAATCAAGGGTCTGACGACCGAGGAGTGCGGCAATGATGTCCTCGTCACCGCCGCGGCCGGCGAGAACTGGCACCGACTGGTGCGCACGTGCATCGATCGCGGATTGCACGGCCTGGAAAACCTCGTCATGATCCCCGGTTGCGTGGGCGCCGCCCCCATGCAGAACATCGGCGCCTACGGCGCCGAGCTGTCGGAACGATTCGAGCGCCTCGACGCCTGGGATCGTAGCGAGCGACGCATGGTTGCCCTCGAGAAGACCGACTGCGCCTTCGGCTACCGCGACAGCCTTTTCAAATCAGCCGAGCCCGGTCGCTACCTGATTACCTCGGTCACCCTGAGGCTGTCACGTCACTTTCAGTCGCGAGTCGATTACGCCAGCCTGAGTGAAGCCATTCAACGGACTGGCATCGACCAGCCTACTCCACGCCAGCTGGCAGCTGCCGTCATGCGGCTGAGGCGCCATCGACTGCCCGACCCCACACGCCTGCCCAATGCCGGCAGTTTCTTCAAGAACCCGGTGGTGACAAAAGGCCAGGCTGAAACCCTGCTCATCGAGCATCCGCAGCTGCTTCACTGGCCCATGCCCGACGGGATGATCAAGCTGGGCGCGGGACGCATGATCGAACTTCTGGGCTGGAAGGGAAAATCCGTCGGCGACGCCGCCGTCTATCCAAATCATGCGCTGGTGCTGGTCAACCGTGGCAGTGCGACCGCCTCCGACCTGCTGACGCTGGTCGAGGCGATTCAGTCATCAGTAGAGGGTGCATACGGTATCCGGCTGGAACCCGAGCCCCGCCTCATCAAAACCTGATCCAGCGCTACTCCCGCTCACCGGACGGCAGCACCGCAGATTCCACCACTCGACGCTTTGCACGTGCCATCTCAGCCTCCCGCTCGGCGGACTCACAGCGCTGACTGGGCATGAAGAATCCGTTGGCACCAAGCCGGGCGGATCCGACGATGATGCACCCAAAGGTATAACCCCACAGCAGGATGGTGACCGACACGTAGAACGGACCATAGACTTCCTCCAGCTCCAGCTGCGGCGCCACCCACCGAAACACCAGGTCGGCCACCACGATCAAACAGGCGGCGAAGAAAGCCTCGGGCAGAATGCGGCGCAAGGGGGCTTCCCTGTTGGGCAGCCAGTGAAATGCACAGATCAACAGACAAAGCGTGACAAGAAAGGTGATGCCGTAGTAGGTCAGCGTGAACATCCGCTCCGCCGAGATGGCGTTGGCCAGAAATTGCTCACTCAGCCAGACCGAACCGTGCAGCACGGTTGCTGCCAGCAACACCAGCAAGCCAAGCGCGAGCACCAGCGCCGTACCGCGAATCTGACTGCCGACGAAGTTGCGCGGGAAGCGCACGCGGTAGGCCGACTCAAGGGCCGCTTCCAGGGCGAAGAACAGGCCCGAACCCGCCCAGGCAAGCAAGACCAGCGAGATCACCTGATGAATGCCGATCTCCGCGAGGTAGATCTGCAGATTGCGCACGATCCATTCCTGCGAAACCGGGAAGAAATGACGCAGGGCCTCAAACAGGGTTTCCTGGAAAGCCGGCGAAGGAAACGCCGACACCAGGCTGATCAACAACACGATCAACGGGAAGATCGACAGCAAGAACGCAAACGTGAACGAGAAAACCAGCAACGTCGATTCACGACAGAACAACCACCCCAGCGCGCTCAGAAAGGCACCCGGACGCCCCGGCAATACCTCGTCAATGCGATCCGGCGAGGTCAGCCACGGCTGGTGCTGGCGATAGCGGCGAACAAGCAAACGTCGCAACCCTGGCCGCATCATCTTGCCGATTCCCCGAACATGGCCAATCAGCCAGCTTTTCATATCACAGCTCGCCGCGAACCCGTAACTCGAGGCGACGGAAAAGCATCAACAACGCCAGCTTCACCGGCGATGATTCTCCCGGCAACACGGGGCGCGCCTGGTCAACCAGGAAGCCGGCCAGGAACGCCTGAAACAAGGCGTTCGACGTGCCCATCCATTCACGGCCAAACTGACGGCATTCCGCGCCAAGCCCTCGCATTCGCAACCTTCTGGCCGCAATACGCTGCGTGAGCATCTCCCTTTCAGCTCTCAGTCCAATCAGCCTGCCGATCATCTTTGCCCCTCCAAATCGTCGGGGGAACCCTGACGATGGAGCGCTCTTCGGAATCCGCCGAAAACGAGATTCCTGGACAGGTGACGAACCGAAAGCCAGATCAACAGTGCCATAACGAGATGCGCAACCGCACTGGTCAGCAAAGCCTGAGACGCACTCAGGGTCTCACTCTCGACCATCCACATCACGCCGGCCAGATTCAGGATGATCCAGGCTGCCACCAGCACAATCCCGAGGGCAATGGCCAATGCCAGCATGAGCACCAATGAACGCCCTGCCAACTGCCCCTCGACCGCCAGCAAATCCAGGTAGTCCCGCGCCAGTTCACGGCCTTCGGCCAGCATCCGCCCGGCCGCTCGAAGGGCTTCCTCCTCGGGGGGCGAAGCGGTGCCGGTCTCGGAACGGTGCCGTTCGCTATTCTGTCGGTCTTCAGGATCCGACATGACCGGAGCCGGTCATCGACGTCGTGTCATCGACGAAAAGATCGTGCCGGCAGCGAATGCCAGGCCCAGCGCCGTCAGGGGATTTTCCTTTACGTACTCGGTCACCGCCGTGACCACATCGTGCCCCTGCTCGGTCGCCTCGCGCAGACGCTCCTCGGCTCGCCCTGCTTTCTCCGCGGCACTATCGACGGCCTCGTGGGCCCTGTCGGCGACTTTTTCCGTCGTCTGATGTGAGCTGCTCTTTGCCTTGGTCACAGTTGATCTCCTTGGAAACTGATGTCCATTGGGTACTCCCCCGTTCATCAATTACAACAGACCGGAGAGGAAAGTTCCAGAAGCTGCAAGCGGTTGAACTGTATGGGCGCTCAGTTCGAACCGGGGTTTTCATCCGTGATCCCCCTCACCACGATCATTAAAAAACCCGCCCTTGTGGCGGGTTCTTTAATGATGGCGGAGAGGGAGGGATTGCTGCGCCCGCTCACGCGGGCTTGCCCTTCGGGCTGAAGTGCTCCGCACTTCAGCGAGCTCGCGCCTGACGGCGCTCGGTTCGAACACGGGTTCTCATCCGTGGTCCCCCTCACCACGATCATTAAAAAACCCGCCCTTGTGGCGGGTTCTTTAATGATGGCGGAGAGGGAGGGATTCGAACCCTCGAACGGGCGTAAACCCGTTAACGGTTTTCGAGACCGCCGCATTCGACCACTCTGCCACCTCTCCGTAAAACTCAGATTGTAACGGCGCCAACCAACGACAAGCCGCCTGGCGGTCCTTGCGGACCCGAAATCTTTTGGTCGTCCCGGAAACGCCGCAGGCGTTGTCCGGGACCTCGCACCGCGAAGCGCGCATTATACCGAAGGAAATCGTTTCCCGCAGTCCCTCTTTGCCTTCCCCGGAACAACCACCACCCGTTGCCCCCCCCAACCTCCAATCTCCTTTACAGTCTTTCGCGAACCCAGTCCGGCACCGACTCCAGCGCCGCCGGCAGCTTGTCCGGCTCACTGCCCCCGGCCTGTGCAAAATCGGGTCGTCCACCGCCCTTGCCGCCGACCTGGCCGGCGACGTGGTTGACCAGTTCCCCGGCCTTGATGCGGTCGGTGAGGTCCTTGGTCACGCCAGCGACCAGCCGTACACCACCGCCGGCTGCGGTGCCGAGCACGATGAGCGCCGAGCCCAGCTTGTTCTTGAGCTGGTCAACGGTGTCGCGCAGGCTGTTGGGATCGACGCCCTCGAGGTGAGCGGACAACACCTTGACGCCGTCGATATCGACCGCCTGTGAGGCCAGGTCGGAACCGGCGGCCGAGGCCAGCTTGCCCTTGAGGCGCTCGAGCTCCTTTTCCAGCTCGCGCGAGCGCTTGAGCAATTGTTCGACGCGATCGCCCAGTTGCTCCGGGCTGGTCTTGAGTTGACCGGACACGCGGCGCACCGAACGATCAAGGCCCTGCAGCCAGTCGACAGCGACACGCCCGGCCACGGCTTCGACCCGGCGTACGCCGGCCGAGATGCCGGATTCGGACACGATCTTGAACAGGCCGATATCGCCGACGCGCTCGACATGGGTGCCGCCGCACAACTCCATCGAGAAATCACCGAAACGCAACACGCGTACCTCGTCGCCATACTTCTCGTCGAAAAACGCCAGCGCACCGGCGGCCATCGCCTCATCGAACGACATTTCCTTCGCTTCCGTCGCGGCGTTGGCCTGGATCTGCTCGTTGACCAGACGCTCGATCTCGGCCAGTTCCTCGTCAGTGACCGGCGCATGATGCGAAAAGTCGAAGCGCAGACGGTCGGGCGCGACCAGTGAGCCTTTCTGCTGCACGTGTTCGCCGAGTACGGCCCTCAGTGCCGAATGCAGCAGGTGCGTGGCCGAATGGTGGCGCACGACATCGGCCCGGCGCTGCGAGTCGATCTTTGCCGAGACCGCCGCGCCCCGCTTCAGGGTGCCTGACTCCAGCATCCCGACATGGCCGTGGAAGGTGCCGGCCAGCTTGCGCGTATCGGTCACGCCAAAGCACGCGCCAGGCCCTTCCAGCACCCCCGTATCGCCGACCTGGCCGCCGGACTCGGCATAGAAAGGTGTGCGATCGAGGATGACCACGCCTTCCTCTCCAGCATTGAGCTCATCGACCGGCTTACCGTCGATCAGAATGGCGACCACCTCGGATCGATCCGTTTGGTGGTACTGATAGCCGAGAAAATGCGTCGCGCGCAGTTCGGCGATCAGTTCGGCAGGAATGCCATCGGAAGCACTGAATTTTCCGGCAGCACGGGCACGCTCGCGCTGCTCGTTCATGGCTGCCTCGAAGCCGGCCTCATCGACGGTCAGCTCCCGCTCACGAGCGATGTCACGGGTCAGATCGACCGGGAACCCGTAAGTGTCGTAAAGCTTGAAGGCCACTGCACCGGGAATCTCGGCGCCGTCGAGATCGGCAATGGCCCCCTCCAGCAGCTTCATGCCCTGATCCAGCGTCTCGCCGAATCGCTTTTCCTCGCGCTCGAGCACCTCGGTGACATGCGCCTGCTTGC
>SKXY01000286.1 GCA_007128175.1 Wenzhouxiangella sp.
AGTTTTCGTTTTCCAAAACAGTTATTATTTACATATAAGTAGACATGAAGTATGGTGCGGTCAAAACCGGACCACACCCTACAAAAGAATCGCTCCGCCCCGATCAGGCTGGTCTCCTGACCAGCCGTAATAGCACCTGTGCTGCACCACCGATTTTGCCGATTAAAATCCAAATCGCTTCAACAGGTTTTTTAAATCCTCGGGGTCATCGACCCAAACTTCGCTGAAGCCGCAATTGGCACAGCAATACAGCGTGGTCCTGATGGTTTTCAATGAACTGGCAGATTTTGCTTCACCTAATGTCGATGGCGGCTGGATGTCACCTGGTAAGCGGACAATTTCTCGCGATTGGCATTTCGGACATTGCATATTCTTCATCAGCGTTCACCTTTTCATATTTAATATTTTTTGGTAGCTACTCAGGCTGCAGGGGAATCGGGGGGTTTGTGTGGCGGCGAAGCCGCCACACAAACCCCCCACTCCTTCACCAGCATGATAGGCTGAGTAGTTACATTTTTTGTACTTTGTCCCCACCATCTTACACATAAAACCCTCTCAAAAACTCACAGAAAGGGGCGCATTACCGTTACTGAAATGGGTTGAGGGGGTTATATACAAAACGGCGGCTGTTTAGGGTCTTTTGAACCTTAATTTAGCCGCCGTGGTTTTTTATGTTTATTTATGCACTAGGGTTCCGGCACCTCGGTTGGCGTGGGCCATGGCGTGGGCACAATATTGACCGGGACAATCACGATATCACCCACAAAGATATCTGTCTCACTATCCATTTCTCTCAGGTCATTTTCACGCCGGAAGCGATTGGTCTCGAATACGATCCGACTGACTTCGCTGTTCAAATTCTGAGCCAAAACAAACAGACTGTCACCTGGGCGAATACGGTACTCGATCAATGTGCCAGGTGGTGTGTCATCCGGAATAGGTGTGGGTGTCGGTAATTGTTGTCCAGGTGCCGGGATGAGTATCGTTGCTCCAGGGTATATCAAACACCGGCTGTCGAGGTTGTTGAGGATCAATAGGATCTCGACCTCGGTATCAAATTCTTCAGCAATAATGGTGCAGTTGTCCCCTTCTTGCACGACGTATTCAAAGGGTGCATCAGGGGTGCTGGTATTGGTTGGCAGGGGGGTTTCTGTGATGGTGGGCGTCATCGTCATGGTTGCCGTGGGGGTGACGGGGGTTGGCGTGGGCGTTTCGGTGGGTGTGGGGGTGCTGGTGTTGAACAGGGAGATCTGAACACCCTGACCGCCGCCGAACAGGTAAACGACCAGCAGTACGATGCCTACAACGGCCAGCAGGATTGCGCCACCGCCGAGGATATAAGGCCCCATTTTTTGTTTTTTTCGATAAGATGAAATCACGTTTTTTGCATCTTTTTTACTCATAAGATTGCCTCTTCTGATTGTTTTCATTCCAACAAAGGATGTCGGAAGGCCCCAATGTGATTATTTTAGCAATTAGATTCTAACCGATATTCAAATTAAGGTCGAGTCACTCGTTTTTGCTGATGATGAAGCAATTTAATCATGTTGATGCATCAAACAGGTGCTTAATCGGGGGGGTCATGCCGTTACCGTTGCCTCCTTGTGGCAATCGAGGATGCGGTTCATAAAGTGTCCCGTAAAGGATTGGGGGACCTGGCAGATTGTTTCCGGTTCTCCCACGGCGATAATTTCACCGCCGGCATCTCCGCCTTCCGGACCCAGATCAATGATCCAGTCAGAGACCTTGATGATGTCCAGGTTGTGCTCTATGATCACGACGGTGTTGCCTTCGTCCACCAAACGCTGCAACACATCGATTAAACGGTGCACATCAGCGGCATGCAGGCCCACCGAGGGTTCATCCAGCACATACAGGGTACTGCCGGTTGAGCGGCGGGAAAGCTCTTTTGCAAGTTTAACTCGCTGCGCTTCACCACCTGACAGGGTGGTCGCCGATTGACCCAGGCGAATATATCCCAGGCCAACATCCTGGAGGGTATCCAAGCGGCGGGTGATCTTTGGAAAGGCCTCAAAAAATTGGTCTGCTGTGTCGATGGTCATGTCCAGAACGTCCGCAATGCTCTTGCCTTTATATAAAATTTGCAGCGTCTCGCGGTTATAGCGTGAACCATGGCAAATGTCACAGGGTACGTACACATCTGGCAGAAATTGCATCTCGATCTTGAGTTGTCCCTGCCCGGAGCAAGCTTCGCAGCGCCCGCCTTTTACATTAAAGCTAAAGCGCCCTTTCTTATAGCCGCGCATTTTGCTCTCAGGTAGTTCAGCAAACAAATCACGAATATAGTCAAACAAACCAGTATAAGTGCCCGGGTTGGAGCGCGGTGTGCGCCCGATCGGGGACTGGTCGATGTTGATGATCTTATCAATGTGCTCAAGCCCTTCCAGGGTGTCAAATTGACCCGGTAGTTTGCGGGCACCGTGCAGTTGGCGGGATAACGCGCGGTAGAGGGTGTCGATCAACAGCGAGGATTTTCCCGAACCTGACACACCGGTGATGCATACGAACTTTCCCAGGGGGATATCGAGGGTCACATTTTTGAGGTTGTTCTCACGAGCGCCCTGTAATACCAGGTGCTGCCCGTTACCGGTACGGCGTGTTTCAGGCACCGGCACAAACATCTTGCCAGACAGGTAAGCGCCGGTTAA
>SKXY01000263.1 GCA_007128175.1 Wenzhouxiangella sp.
CGATGCCACGCGGCTGGGCGACCGAGATGATCGCCAGGCCGAGGGCGAACAGGACGGTGAACACGATCCCCATCGAGGTGTCGGCGTGGAACGGGGCGTGGCGGGTGATGGCCGCGATGGCCGACCCGGCCAGCACCGCCACCAGCATCGCCCCGATCAGGATGCCGACCTCACCACCCACCAGGAAGCCGACGACCACGCCGAGGAGCACCGCGTGGCTGATCGCGTCGCCGAGCAGCGCCTGACCGCGGACGACCAGCAGGCAGGACAGCACGGCGCAGGTGGCGCCCACCACGACCGCGGCGACCAGACCCGAGCGCAGGAACCCGTAGGTCATCAGCGGCTCGATCAGCAGCCGGTCGAGCCCGGCCAGCGCGAGCGGCACCGTCACGGCTGCCCCTCACCGGTGGGATGCCGGTCACCGTCAGGATCGGCAGCGGCGAGGTCGGCGAGGACGTCCGCCAGCCCGTAGGTCGTGGCCAGCACCTGGCGGGTCAGCACCGCGTCGACCGTGCCGGCGGCGACCACCCGACCGTCGAGCGCCAGGAGACGGTCGTAGCGGTCCCGCAACCGGCCGAGATCGTGGTCGACGACCACGACGGTGGCGCCTGCGGTGGCCGCGTCGCGCAGCGTCCGCTCGATGACGGTGGTCGTGGTGGCGTCCAGGCCGGCGTACGGCTCGTCGAGCAGGAGCACGGGCGCCTCCTGGGCGAGCACACGCGCCAGCGCCGTGCGCTGGCGCTGCCCGCCGGACAGCTCGCCGATCCGTCGCTCGGCCAGGCCGGTCAGCTCCACGCGTTCGAGCGCGTCGGCGATGGCGGCACGGTCCTCGCTGCGCAGCCGACCGAGGGGGCCCCGGTGGGGGTAGCGGCCCATGGCGACCACGTCGCGGACCTGGGCCGGGTGCTGCCAGTCGACCTCGGCGCGCTGGGGCAGGTAGCCGATGTGGCCGCGGACGTGCCGGGCGGGCTGGCCGCCGACCAGCACCTGGCCGCTGCGGGTCCGGGCGGTGCCGACGATGGCCTGCACCAGCGAGGTCTTGCCGGCGCCGTTGGGGCCGATGATGCCGAGGCGCTCCCCGGGTTCGGCGACGAGGTCGACCCGGTCGACCGCGAGACGCCGGCGGTAGCCCACCGTCAGCCCCCGCACCTCGAGGCGCGCCGGCGTGACCGGTGCGAGGGGCGTGGCGGCGGGGCGCAGCATCAGTCCGCCAGCCCGCCGACGATGGCCTCGACGTTGGCGCGCTGCATGCCGGCGTAGTCGTCGGCGCCGCTGCCGGGGGGGCCGAGCGAGTCGCCGTACAGCGGCTCGCCGACCTCGGCGCCGGCGTCGGTCGCGACCCGCTCGATGACCGCCGGGTTGACGGTGAACTCGACGAAGACCGTCGGGATCTCGCGCTCGCGCACCAGGTCGATGACGCGCTGGACCGCCGCGGCGGACGGCTCCTCCTCGGTGCTGACGCCGACGATGGTGGCGACCTCGAAGCCGTAGTGGTCGGCGAAGTAGGCGTAGGCGTCGTGGGGGGTGATCAGGATCCGCCGGTCGTCGGGGACCGCGGCCAGCCGCTCGGCCAGCTCCTCGTCGAGCTCGGCGAGCTCCTCGGCGATGGCCTCGCCGTACACCGCCGCGTTGTCGGGGACCATCCACAGGTGCGGGTCGGGCTCGCCGTCCTCGTCGTCGAGGACCTCGACGGTCAGGCGCTCCGCCACGCGCAGCACCGGTGCGTCCCCGGCGAGCGAGTCGAACCACGGCTCCAGCCCGACCCCGTTGGCGAGCAGCAGGTCGGCGTCCGCCACGGTGCGGGCGTCGCTGGGGGTCGGCTCGTGGACGTGGGGGTCACCGCCGACCGGGACCAGCGAGGTGACCTCGATCCGGTCGCCCGCGATGCGCTCGGCGAGGTCGGCGATGACGTTCATCGACGCCACCACCTGCGGCCGGTCGTCGGGTGGGCCGCCGTCGCTCGCCGCGTCGGTCGTGGTGGGTGAGGCGGCGCAGCCGAGGGCCAGGACCGCCGCGAGGGCGAGGGCCCCACGGGTCAGGAACCGGGCGAGCATCCGACGTCCACTTCGTCAGCACGAGGAGCAGGTGTTCGCCGAGGCTAACGGTCCGGGTTCGCATGGTCGAGGCATCCGGGCATGGGCGCGCGCTGCGCAGGGGACGGCGAGCGGTGATGGAGCGCTGCCGGGGTCAGCCGGTGCGACCGAAGCGGTCGGTGAGGCAGCGCGCGCCCAGCGGGTTGCGGTGGAACACCAGCTCGTCGACGACCCGACCGTCGCGCAGGTGCTCGGTCACGATCCGCTCGACGTTGGACGTGTCGAGTCGGGCGTACCAGGTGCCCTCGGGGTAGACCACCGCGATGGTGCCCTTGGTGCACACGTCGAGGCAGTCGACCTTGGCGACCGACACCGTGGTCCGCAGCCCCGCCGCGGCCACGGCCTTGCGCAGCGCCTTGGCCACCGTCTTGCCGCCGCAGTCGCCGTCGACGCACACCAGCACGTGGCGCTGCATGGTGTCGAGACGGGCCTTGGTGACGCGCTGGTCGAGCTTCTTGCTCACCGGGCCTCCGAGCGGGGCGGACCTGCGAGGGTAGGTCAGGGTGCCCTCACCGTCAGCCCCTCTCCGTCAGCCGCTCGCGTCGGCCGCCGGCGTCGGGCGGCGGGC
>SKXY01000352.1 GCA_007128175.1 Wenzhouxiangella sp.
GCTGTCGCTCATCGCGAAGTGCACCACCGCACCCCGACCCTGCGTCAACAGCGGCTCACGCTTCCCCCTCGCGCTCCGCGGCTTCCGGTCGAGCATGTACTGCTTCTGAGCCGCCTCAGCGCTCTGCGTGAAGTCCGTCTTCAACTCCACCGTCGCCACCGGCAAGCCGTTGATGAACAGCACCAGATCGATCGAGTTCTCGTTCTCCAGCGAGTACCGCACCTGCGGCACCACCCGCACGATGTTGCTCCGGTACGCCGCCCACGCCCGCTCGTTCCGGTCATCCTCAGGCCGAGGCTCCGTCAACCGGATCTTCCCAGCGCCCGCCACCTCGATGCCGCCGCGAAGTACGTCGATCAACCCGTGCTTCGCGCCCTCAATGCTCTTCACCACCCGGTCCAGCAGCCGCCGCTCGGCGTCAGCACCCAGCGAGCGCTCCAAGCGCTCCCACGCCTCCGGCTGCGACGCACGCACCCACGCCACTACGTCCTCCGGGTACAACGCTCGAGCCCGGTCGTACGCCTCGTGCGAGCCGACCACCCAACCGTGCTCGCGGAGGTGCTCGACGAGGTGGCTTTCCAGGTGCTGCTCGTGATGCGCTGTAGCCAGGGTGCTCATGAGGACTCCGGTGAGAGCCAGTCGTCGGGTGGCGTCCAGGTGCTCACGTCGATCTGGCCGGTGACGGCGGCGGTGATCAGGGCAGAGCGGCGTTCGAGGAGAAGTCGCCGTAGCGTCCTTGCCGCACCAAGCAGGTCGTTGGCCTCTCGGCGCATGCGGTCGATTCGCTCAGAGATCGCGACCTGCTCCACCAGCGGGGGGATTGGCACTTCCATGGACGTCCATTTGTCCATACGGAGCGCCTTAGTGCCGTGCCCCGCCTCCTCAACCCGACCCAGGGACTCGTTCTGCACTGCCAAGAGGTAGTCACGCAGGAACTCAGGCACAATGCGGACCCCCGGGATCAGAGCCTTAAGGTCCTGGTTAATCGTCAGTGGTACCCGGCTCACGGCTACAGGTAGCGTGTGGGCAAGAATCATGCCGCGCACTACGACTACCACAGCTCCGACGGGAAGGATGCGCGCGCCCCCAGCCGTTGTTGCCATTGGCGAAATGTGCTCTTCGGCGCCGTATAGGTCCAGGACCTTCATGTCCTTTGCCGATACCCAAGGGGTGCTGCCGTTCCAGTACTCAGCCACGTCACGCGTGGGCGTGTTTCCGCTAATGAAGCGTACCAGGTACTTGAGCGGCGCCATCTCCCAGTGCTCCGGGACTCGCCCAAGCCATCGGGCGCGTGCTTCGCGCTCGATGGGTCTTGTCTGGTCGATGCCTTCAGTCACAACATGGCGAATGACTGCGTAGAGCTTCTGCTCAACCGCGTGGACGAAGCGCTCTTGCTCTTGCACGAGCTCGTCGATGCGGGCAGTCTCGTGATCCAAGAACGCGGCGATGCGACGCTGCTCATCCAGTGGCGGAAACGCGAACCGGTACTGCCGGAAGGATTCGGCGGTCAGGTGCGAGATGGTTGCACGGTTGTCGTCACGGTCGAAGGCTCCAGACTCCTTTGACGCTTGCATCAGATACACGAGGAACTCCGGTAGGTCCTGGTCGCCCTGATGTGGCCGGAGGCGATGGAGCGCCTTCTGGTACGCCGTGGTGCCAGACGGTCCGCGCCAGATAGCAGCACGGCCCACATCGCCGCCCTCACAGACCAGCACGTCACCGCAGGCGAGCGTGTAGCGCGACAGTTCACCCGGCTCGAGACGGATAGTTGGAAGGTGCGATGAGTTCACGCGGCCCCACTGAACATCCTGATTCCGGAGATACGGGACTTGCCTCCCTCCGACGTTTCGCTTCGAGTCAAGCATCTTCCCGAGAGCAACCTCATACCGAAGACCGAGTTTCACCCGTGTCCAGTGCTCAGGTGCGCTAGCGCCGAAGTCAACCGGCTGGCGCGAAGCTGCGCTCGGCACCACCGTGGTCACGCCGACAACCCATCGATCATTGCCTTGATGCTGTCCGTGACCTCCTTCAGGTCCCGGTCGATCTCCTCGAGCGGTCGTGGCGGCACGTATACGTAGAAGTGCCGGTTGAAGGGGATCTCGTATCCGACGATGCCAACCTCGCCGTCCTTCGCGTCGCGCTTGCTCTCGTCCACCCAGGCGTCCGGCACGTGCGGCAGCACCTCACGCTGCACGTACGCGGTGACGCTGTCGCCCAGGGGGACGTTCTCGTAGTCGCGTAGGCTCGGGTCCGGCTCTGGCGTCCCGCCGCTCATGCAGACTTCGGCCGTGTCATCGCTCTCGCTGAGGTGCTTCTGACAGAGCTTCTTCATGGCGGCAGTGAGCTTCACGCCGCTCGGCCTGAGAGCAGCCTGGAGGGCCTTCTCGAAGTGCGTGCGGCTCGGGATGCGCTCAGCCAGACTGGCGAGCGCCGCGAGCAGCGTCTGCTGGTCTCTGGCGTCGACCTTGGTCCACGCCTTGTCCTCCTGGAGGGCTGCAAGCCGGTCGACGTACCTGGGGGTGTAGGCGAGCTTGAGGGGCCGCTCGATGGTGACGCGCCGGTACCCAAACGCGGCGCTCGGGAAGATCTTGCTCTTAGGGGTCTCCTGGAAGGCGTCGTGGAGTCGGGCGATCTCGAAGATCTGCTCGTCGCTAA
>SKXY01000003.1 GCA_007128175.1 Wenzhouxiangella sp.
AAGAGGATGCCGGCGCTGGTGGAACAGACCGAACAGGATCATGAGC
This sequence comes from Wenzhouxiangella sp., assembly GCA_007128175.1. Classification (GTDB taxonomy): domain Bacteria; phylum Pseudomonadota; class Gammaproteobacteria; order Xanthomonadales; family Wenzhouxiangellaceae; genus Wenzhouxiangella. The sequence goes on from SKXY01000003.1 coordinate 47, forward strand.
AGAACGAGCAACCCGGTGGCCACCAGGCCCAGGGCTGGCACAGGAACGGCGGGCACCATGAACCAGTTATGCACCAGACCGGTTCGCACGGAGTTGTAGTCGGCCGGCATGCCGGGTGCAATGTCCTGTCCGGCGCTGGAATCAATGTAGGCAACATCCACCGAGTCGATCAGTTGACTGGCACCGAAATCCAGCACCAGCGGCGCGACCTGCGTGCCCCCGGTCGAGCGCAACCGCAACAAGTTGCCTGAAACGCCGCTCAGACTTAGGCTGCCGGCAACACGCTGCTCGCCGGAGGCATCGAAGCGGATCTCACGCCCGCTCGAGGACTGGATGCTCAGGGCTGTGACTTCGCTGCTGCCAAGCATGCTTGCATCGCTGACACCACAACCGTCGCGCCAGTCGATCAGTACGTCGAGCGCCTGCGGCCCGTTGTTGGTCCAGTCACCCGACAGCGCCACGGATGCACCGATCAGTTCGGCGCCCGGGGAAAGAGTGACGTTGCGCGCACCGTTGATGCCCCCGTGCAGACCGCCGGCTATGTCGACATCGGCGCAACCCAGTTCGACCTCGCCCGAACCGACGGAGAGACTCGAGCCCTCGCCGACGAGGACTGTTCCGGCAATGAGCGGGCCGGAAGCCAGCGCAAGCGCCAGGATCACGGGGTGAAAACAGACACTGGCAGACCTGCCACACTGGCTGAAGAATGGTTTCTGGAACACTGATTGTCTCCCTGAGCGGTCAAGCCGCCATGTTTGTTCGACGGGTTGCTGGTGGGGCCGATTTCGACTCCCCTTGACCCTTTAAGCCGCATCCTGGAGTTAACAGTCTCACGACTGTGCTATCTTTTGCCTGAATCCAGCAATCCAGCGGCCTCATGAGCGCCGATCATTCCGATCCCGTTGAAGGGAAGCAAGTCGACGAGCAGCAAATCACGCGCCTGCTGATGCAATGGCAGGACGGCGACGAGGCTGCGGCGGAAGCACTGTCGGAACTGATTTACGGCAACCTCCATCAACTGGCCGTCAGCCACATGCGCCGGGAGCATCGTCAGCTCACGTTACAGCCCACCGTACTGGTCAACGAGGTCATGGCGCGCCTGCTCCAGAAGCCGCCCGAATGCCTGGACAGGGACCATCTCTACGCGCTGGCCGCGCGCATGATGCGACATTTCCTGGTCAATCAGGCCGAAAGCCGCCTGCGTCAGAAGCGCGGCGGCGCGGCAGTGCACGTCAGGCTCGACGATGCGCACGCATCCACTGAAAGCGTCGACGTCGACCTGCTCGCCCTCAATCAGTCGCTGGAGACACTGGGTGAATTCGACCCGCGCAAGCGCGACATCCTCGAGCATTACTATTTCGGTGGTCTGACCTACCCGGAGATTGCCCGGGTCACGCGCCTGTCGCGTGCGACCGTGCATCGCGAACTGCGCCTGGCCCGAGCCTGGGTGGGTGCGCGGCTCGGCGCCGCTACCGCCTGAGCCGATTCGTGGAACCCCGTCGCTGGCAACGCATTCAGGCGCTGTTCGAATCGGCACTCGAAATTCCTCCCGACAGTCGCCGATCCTGGCTTCACCAGGCCTGTGCCGACGACCCGTCGCTGACCACCGAGGTCGAGTCCCTGCTCACCGCCGACGAAGCCGGCGACGAGGTGGCCAACCGCGTTGGTCGGTCCGTCGAACACGAATTGCGCACGGTCAGACTGGATCCCGGACAGGTTGTCGGTGCCTATACCGTCGAAGGTCTGCTGGCCACCGGCGGCATGGGATCGGTCTATCGCGCTTACCGCAGCGACCGCACCTACGAGCAGTCGGTGGTCATCAAGGTCGTTGCGCTGCCGCTGAGCGATGAACTTCATGAACGATTCCGGCGCGAACGCCAGATTCTGGCCGACCTGAATCATCCCTACATCGCACGCCTGCTCGATGGCGGCACCCTGCCCGGTGGTGCGCCCTACCTGGTCATGGAGCACGTTCAGGGCCAAGACATCGCCAGCAGTTGCGACAGTCGGGGACTCGATCTGGCGGATCGGCTGAACTTGTTCACGCGGGTATGTGAGGCGGTTCAATTCGCCCACTCCAACCTGGTGGTGCACCGGGATATCAAGCCGGCCAATGTGCTGGTCGATGATTCGGGAACGCCCCGACTGCTCGATTTCGGCATCGCCTCGCTGCTCAAGGCCGGTGACGGAGCCGACATGCCCTACCGCGGGCAGACCGGCCAGCGCCTCACCGGCGCCTATGCCAGCCCCGAGCAGAAACTTGGCCAGCCGGTCAGCACGGCCTCGGACGTCTACAGTCTCGGCGCCTTGTTGTATCGCCTGCTCACCAGCCATGCGCCGCGATGCGACGAATCAGCAACGCTGCCGCCAGCGTCGGCTTCGAAGGCCTGCTACGACTTGGCACGAGAGGGTCGAGTCGTTGCCGCAGACCTCGATGCCGTGGTCGGCAAGGCAATGGCCGGGACATCCGAGCGGCGTTATCCAACCCCCCAGGCGCTGGCCGACGATCTTCATCGTCTACAGCACCTGCGCCCCACCCGCGCCCGGCCGATCGGACGAATCGGCCGGTTCGGCCGGGCGGTGCGACGCAACCGACTGTTCAGCGCCACCGTCGGCGTCAGTCTGTTGCTGATCCTGGCATTCATTACCAGTGTGACCTTCCTGGCCTTTCACCTCGACCGTGAACGCGAACGGGCCCTGCTGGCCGCCGAAACCACCGAACAGGTGGCCGACTTTGCCTTCGCGCTGTTCGAAGGCGCCGACCCGGAGGCCGCTGGCGGCGAATCACTTGGCGCCCAGGACTTGCTGGACCGGGGCACACTGCGCATCCGGGATGCGCTCGAAGGCCAGGAACGAATCCGCTCACGGCTGCTGCATCGCATGGGCAAGGCCTACCAGGGGCTGGGCCAGTTCGCCCGGGCCCGCGAGCTCATGCTCGATGCGCTCGATCAGATCGATCCGGACGACGAGGCCCTTTACTGGTCGCTGATGGTCGACCTGGGCGATGTCGAGCGGAGCATGGGGCTGCGTCCGGAAGCACAGGCCCGGCTGGAATCCGTCATCGCGCGCCTTGACGAAGGTCACCAATTCCGCGACCAACTGGCCAGTGCCTACAACAACCTCGGCATCCTGGCCGGCGACCGGGAACAGCATGAACGCGCCGCAACACTTGCCCGTCGGGCGCTGGCAGTGGAATTGCCGGCCGGTGCCGACCGCGACGTGCTTCACGCACGTTTCCGGCACAACCTCGCCCTGGCCGTCGGCCGCCAGGGCCGTCATGACGAGGCGATCGAGATGCTCGAGGAAATCATTGCCGACAAACGCCGAACGCTGGGTCACACCCATCCCTCTTTGATGCGATCGATCGAGGTACTGGCCGGCAACCAGCGCAGTCGCGGCGATTTCGCGGCAGCCGCCGCCAGCTTCGGTGAACTGCTTGAGCAGGCACGCGACATTTACGGGGAACCCTCTGCGACCAGCGCGCGCCTGTACAACTCGCTGGCCAACGTTCATCACGACCGCGGCGACTTCGAGCATGCACAAAGCGCCTACGAGCATGCGCTGGCCTTCCACGAGGAGCGGCCCGAAGACAGCCCCCTGACCCACGTATTCGTGATCAACAACCTGGCCAGTCTCCACGAAGACCGCGGCGACCTGGCACGCGCCGAACCCAAGTTCCGGCGATCACTTGCCCTGCGACGGGAACTGGCCGGCGATGACGACATGCTAGTCATTCATGCCCGCTACAACCTCGCCCGCGTATTGATCAAACGCGATCAACTCGAAGAAGCCGAGGAACTGCTTGAACATGTCGCATCCATGCTGGCCGAACACTTTCCCGACCACCGACTGCGCGCTTTGCGGCTGGAGTGGCAATACGCGTTGCTGGCTGCCGCCGGTGGCGATGTCGAACAGGGACGGCGTCGCCTGCAGACCGTGATCGATGAACTGCAATCCTCCAAGCCGCAGCGAACCGCGCTGCTGGCTGCCGCCCGACTGGATGCCGCAGCCCTCGATCTGCGTTCGGGTGCATTCGACATGGCAGCCCAACTGGCAAGCCAGGCGCTGATGAAGCTGCACAACATCCGCCCTGCCGGCCACCCCGACCGGCTGCAGGCCAAGGAAATTCGAGCCGAGGCCCTAGCCAACCGCCCTTCCGGCAGGCAAGCAATACCATGAGGGATCTCGGGCGCTTACTGCACTCGAGACCGTTCCTGCCGATGGCAAAGCGGCTACCCAGACCAGTTAGAGCGTGAAAAAAAACCAATCCGCCGCGCCCTCCCCGGTGGGCCACGGTCACATGAACCTAGATTAAGCTATGCTACATTACCCGGCAGATGCTGGTCGGAATACTCAAGCGTCTCGGGGCCGACGAAGTCCATGAAGCGGCCAATGGAACCGACGCGCTGGATATTATCGAAAGGCTGGACCAGGCGGTCGACATCATCGTCAGTGATCTCGACATGCCGGAAATGGATGGCATGGAGCTCATGCGTCACCTTGGTGATTCGAATACACCTTCGTCACTGATCATCGCGAGTTCGATGGATCAACCGCTGGTGCGTGCGGTGGTCAAGATGGCAACCGCCTACAGGATCAATCTTCTCGGCTCGGTGGACAAGCCGCCATCACCGGATATTCTGCTGCAATTGATCGAGTCCCATGATGCCAGAAAGAACCAGCACAGATCATCGCGTGGACCATCACTGCAGTTCAGACTGGAAGAGATTGAAGCCGGCCTGGACAATGGTCAGTTCGAACCGTTTTTCCAGCCCAAGGTGTTATTGGACAGCGGCCGTGTCCTGGGCCTGGAAGCGCTTGCCCGCTGGCGGCACCCGGAACACGGGGTCCTACCGCCGTTTGTATTCATAGAGGAGATCGAAGACGGAGGGCTGATCGACAAACTCACCCGCGCCATGATCGAGCGCGCCACTGCATGGTGCAAGACATGGCGTGACCAGGACCTCGATGTCGCCGTGGCCATAAATATCTCGATTCACACGCTGACCCAGGTAGGCCTGGCCGAGCGTTTGACCCGATACGTGATCGAGCAAGGTCTGGAACCCCGTCACGTCACCCTGGAAGTCACCGAAACGGTGGCGATGACAGATCTTGGGCGCGTACTGGAGAACCTGAGCCGATTGCGCATGAAAGGGTTCACGATTGCCATTGACGATTACGGAACCGGATACTCCTCAATGCAGCAGCTCGACCGCACTGCAGCCACGGAACTGAAAATCGATCGATCGTTTGTCACCGGCGCCGGCAAGCAGAAATCCAGCCGGGTCATTCTCCAGTCCAGCCTGGAAATGGCTGCCAGACTGGGGCTGACCTCGGTAGCCGAAGGTGTGGAGACCCTGGCTGACTGGAATCTCCTGTCCGAGTTCGGTTGCGATCAGGCCCAGGGATACTTCATTGCCCGCCCCATGGCTGCCGAAGAGGTTGCCGAATGGATCAAAAACTGGCACACCGACGGGCGTCATGAATTGCCAGTGCAAGCCGGCTGATCAGACAGGCGACAGACTTTCATCACCGCATTCCAGCCTTGTTCCACCGGGTTTTCCTCTCCTGTTGTGTCAGGTTTGACCGAATCATTGCGTTTTCAGGGTGTCTCAAGGAAACGAACCTGACATTCACCATCGGGGCGAATGCGGGACCTGCGGGAGACAGCCATGAGCAAGGGCAGAGATACCAAGCAGAAGGAAGGCAAGAAGAAGCCGGCCAAGACATTGATGGAAAAGCGAGCCGACAAGGCCGCCAAGCGAGACGGCACGATCAAATCCTCGGGTACTGTCGGGGATATCAAGCAGCAAAAATCCTGACGCCGCGCACGGCAATATCTGGAAGTAAAATCCTGAGCAGAGGGCGCTGACAGTCTGATTGTGCGATAGCGAACTGCAAGGCGCCTGCCTCCCGGTGCAGAATCCGGCTCTACCTGAACAGGTTCGAGCTGCAATTTGCCACCGTGGTGCCCCCCCCGTGAACCAGACAACATCGGCTCGCCTCAACAGTGCACTGCTGTGCATTCTGGCATGGCTGCTGATCCTGATTTCACCATTTCTGGGACTGCTGATTGCGGCCATAGGTGCATGGCACGCCATCGTGGCCGGATCAATCTACTATCTGGCGCCGGGATTGGTGGTTATTCTTGCCGCCCTGACCCTACTCTTCACTTGCTTGACTTGACGAAAAAAACGGGAGTGCTCTCGCACTCCCGTCCTTGTTGCAGCCAACGCCAATGTCGGTGCAATCAACCTGACGCCTGCCCTACCCCAACTCCAGACAGGTCAAGCTGGTTTCAGCCTAACGCCCATATACGGCAAAGTATGTTCGATACCGCACATAGCTGTCATGGGGCGGGCAATCAGTCTGGAAGCAGGAAGGGACCAATGGTCCCTTCCCGCATTCGCTAGACGGCGCGACGCCCACTGAGCAACTGGAACAGGACCATGATGACTGCGACCACCAGGAGAACATGAACAAAACCGCCGATGGTGGTGCCGGAAACCAGCCCCAGGGCCCAAAGTGCGAGGAGAATGAGTGCAATGGTGAATAACATGGTTGGATTTCCTTTTGTTTGGATGATTGCGCCAACCATTTGACGCGACCTTCGTGGACCATCATGTCTCCATCCACATCCAAAAACTGTTCGTTGGCACACATTCTGCTCAAGATCCCCGAACATTCACCGCATGCACTTGCTCGCACAGCCTGCCCATCAATAGTTTCCTCATCATGTACGTAAACGAACAGACCACAAGCTGGAGGAGCACTAGTGTGCAGCCATGAACGCATTCCCGAACCCCTTATTCCGGTGCGGAATCAGGATCCTTCTGCTTACCCTTCGGGATCCATGCAGTTGAATGTATCCAGTACCCGCGGGCAGCAAACATTCCGCGGCCATCACATGAACTCAGCATCACGAGGATCCACGATGAACAAGATCACGACTACAGCACTACTTCTCACCTGTGCATTACCTGTCCTGGCAGTTGCACAGCAGCCTTCCAGCTCGAATTTCGGTCCATCCGCGGGTGATCGGGAGTTCTCGATCTCCGGTGCCGGGAGCAGCGACAGACGCTTCAATAGTGGCACCTTTGGGGTGACTGGAGAATACGGCTGGTACCAGAGCGATCACGTCGTCTGGGGTATCCGGCAAAGCGTGAACTACGCCAGCATTCGTGGCGAAAGCCTGAAAGATGACTTCTGGAACGGCTCGACCCGTGGTTACGGAAACTACCAGTTTGGTACGGGTGCATCACGACCGTTTGTTGGCGGCAGCCTGGGCTTCATATACGGAGACGGCGTAAAGAACAGCGGTTTCGCCGGCCTGGAAACCGGGCTGAAACACTACATGAACTCGACAACCTACCTTCTTGGTCGGGTTGAGTACCAGTTCTTCTTCAGCAAGGAGCGGAGCGAGTTCGATGAAGGCTTCAAGGACGGCGCATGGGCATACACTGTTGGACTGGGCTACAACTTCTAGCCAACAGGTGCGTGCAACCTTCAGCGGGGCCACTGGCCTCGCTGGTGGATCATGCGGCATGGCCATGTTCATTCCCACCCGAATTTTTCCCAGTTTCCCGGCTCGCTATCTGGATCACCTGGATCGGTTCGTCAGCGCACAGACCCCGGCTCGACATCCGCGCACCATCGTTAATCTGAACCCATGTCGCAATTGCTGGAGTAACACATGCACCAATCCACTTACAAAAAGCTAATCCGGCGCGGGCGCCTGGTTTCGGGCCTGGCAGTCACCATCGTGGTTCTTGCAGCTTGTGCTTCCACACCATCGCCACCGCCCACCAATCATATGGATGCGGCACGTCAGGCGATCGCAATTGCCGAACAGTCGGATGCTCGACAATTCGCCGGCGCCGAACTCGACGAAGCGAGGCAATACCTGAGTCAGGCCGAGCGTGCTGTCATGAGTGAAGACATGGTCACGGCCGAACGATTCGCCCTGCAGTCACGCGTGTCAGCTGAGCTCGCCTCGGCAAGAACCGAGTCCGCCAAGGCTGAGGAGATCAATCGGGAAATGAGACGCAGTGCCGAGGCTCTGCGAGATGAGATGCGGCGCACAGGAGATCAACGATGAACTGCTTGACTGCTCGAACCATCAAACAGACCGCCACTATCGCTGCGATGGCGATCACGTCACTGGTGTTGGTTGCCTGTGCCGTCGCACCAACCAGTCCGACGGGCGCCTCGGAGGCACGCAGCAAACTGAACGCCCTGCAGAATGACCCCAACCTAGCCGAACGTGCACGCGTCGAAATTCAGGCTGCAGAAGTCGCGGTGCGACTCGCTGAGCAGCCATTGGATGCAAGCGAAGCATCCCTGGGCGCTCACCGCGTCTACATGGCCGATCGCAAGGTGGAAATTGCTCGCGCCAAGGCTACCACGCGGTACGCCGAACACCAGCGCACCCGATTTGCAGAAGAACGCGATGCGGCACGCCTGGCTGCACGCACGCAGGAGGCCGACCGCGCACGAACTGATGCCGATGATGCGCGTGCCGATGCGAGGCGAGCACGTGATGAGGCCAGCATTGCGCGCAGCGAAGCCGACGCGTCACGTGCGGCGCAGGCAGAATTGGCAGCCGACGCAGCACGCCGGGCGGAAGAGCTCGAGAGACAAATCGCCTTGCTTGAAGCGGAGGTCACTGACCGCGGACTGGTGCTCACTCTGGGGGACGTTCTGTTCACCACCGGCAGCGCACAGATCGAAGAAGGCAACTCGACTCGGCTCGACAGGCTCGTGACCTTCTTGAATCAATATCCGGAGCGACGAGTTCTGATCGAGGGGCATACCGACAACGTCGGCAGCGCCGCTTACAACCAGGATCTATCGCAACGGCGAGCCGATTCGGTTCGCACTTACCTGACTCAGCAGGGCATCGGATCGCAACGTATATCCACCTCGGGCATGGGCCTTCACCGGCCGATCGCCGGCAACGATTCCGCAGCCGGAAGGCAGCTGAATCGCCGAGTCGAAATCATCATTGAAAATCCGCCGCTGGCTAGTAGTGGCGAGTCATATCCGTAATCAACTACCAGGAGATCGAACCATGAAATATGCACTGAAAACCTTCCCCTTACTCGTAGTCATCGGGCTTCTGATCGCATTGGCCGGCTGTAGCTCCACGGACACGAGATCCAGCACGGGCGAATACATCGATGACACAGTCATCACGACCAAGGTGAAGGCTGCGATCTTCAATGACGCCAGCCTGAGCAGCTCACAAATCAACGTCGAGACCTACAAGTCCGTGGTTCAGCTCAGTGGTTTCGTCACCTCGCAGGCTGAAATCGATACCGCGGTGAGCCTTGCGCGAAATGTTGCCGGTGTCGAGTCAGTAGTCAATTCGATGCGGCTCAGGTAACCAGGACATTGCAGACCTTGCCAGGATGAAAAATTTACCTGCCTTCAGTCCCAGGGATCATGAACAGCCCTGGAGATCACGTGCAGCCCTCAGGACCACGAGGCCACAATCATGCTGACCGGCAAGCCACCGCTAGCCACTGCCAATGCGGTCTACTTTGCGGCCGTTCACCTGCTCGCCCTGGTTGCGGCACCTTTGTGGGGCGTGCTGGTCGGCTTCAGCGGCTGGGCATGGCTGACCGCCGGACTGATCTGGCTGTTCAGCGGGCTATCGATCACGGCCGGCTACCATCGACTCTGGTCGCATCGCAGTTACCGCGCGGCATGGCCACTCAAGCTTTTCTTTGTCATATTCGGTACTTTTTCCTTGCAGAACTCAGTACTGATCTGGTGCGCACGCCATCGGGTTCATCATCGTTTCGTCGATGATGTCGAGCGGGATCCACATTCGATTCGAGCCGGCTTCTGGCATGCCCATATCGGCTGGATGTTGCGTCGCTGGTCCTCGAGCGACGTCGATTTCGACCAGGTTCGCGATCTTCAGGCCGATCCGCTCTTGAGGTGGCAGCACCAGCACTACTGGGTGCTGACCTGGCTGCTCAACCTGGGCGTGCCGGTACTGCTGGGGCTGCTTGTGGGGGAAGTCATCGGCATGGTATTGCTCGCCGGCGCTGTCCGCCTGGTGTTCAGCCAGCACTGCACGTTTTTTATCAATTCGCTGGCTCACAGCTGGGGGAAACGCCACTACAGCGAAGGCAACAGCTCTCGTGACAACGGCTGGCTGGCGCTCCTGACCTGGGGCGAGGGCTACCACAACTTTCACCATAC
>SKXY01000249.1 GCA_007128175.1 Wenzhouxiangella sp.
AACAACTGATGGCGCGCCTGTCAGCACTCGATCTCGACACCAAGATCGACCGCAAGCACTACAAGCTGCTGCTGAAACAATGGCAACTCGACCTGCTCAGCCTGCAGCAATCGCTGCTGCGCAGTGGCGGCCGGGTGATCGTCAACGTCGAAGGCATGGACGCGGCCGGCAAGGGCGGCGCCATCCGCCGCCTGATCGAAAAGCTCGACCCCAGAAGCTACAAGGTCTACCGCATCGGCGCACCGGCCGACTGGGAGCAGGCTCGGCACTATCTCTACCGCTTCTGGACCCGCCTGCCCGGTCCCGACGAAATGGTCATCTTCGACCGGTCCTGGTACGGCCGCGTGCTGGTCGAGCGCGTCGAAGGGTATGCCAGCGAAGCCGAATGGCAGCGTGCCTACCGCGAGATCAATGACTTCGAGCGCATGCTCGTCGACGACGGCGTGATCCTGATCAACCTTTGGTTCCACATCGATCCCGATGAGCAGCTCCGGCGCTTCGAACGGCGCCTGGCCGATCCGTTCAAGGAATGGAAGATGAGCGAAGAGGACTGGCGCAACCGTGCACGCTGGGACGACTACATCGCCGCCGCCGAGGCGATGTTCGAACACACCGACACCGACTTCGCACCCTGGACCATCATCCCGGCCAACGACAAGCGCTTTGCCCGCCTGGCCGCGCTGCGTGCCGTCACCACCGCCATGGCCGAGTCGGCCCGCGAAAGGAACATCAAGACCTATCCACTGGCCCTGGCCGGGTTCTGAATCGTCCCGGTCCGCGCCCCGGTCGGCTGCCGGGGCGCGGGTCCGAAATCACTCCTGTTCGAAACGATCGGAGAACAGCTCGTCCTCGACCGGCTCGATCAGTACGCTGATGACCAGCGGGTCATGATCGGATGACCGGAACGCGTCGGGCTGGTAGAAATCCTCGGGCTTGGGCAGCGAGCTGGCCGGCAACGTTTCCGGGTAGGCAAAGGCCGGAATCTCGTCGGTGTTGACTGCCCAGTTGACCGCGCCCAGCACACGATCATTCATGGCCGGCGAGGCCAGCACGTGATCGAGACTGCCGGATTGCCCCATGAAAACGTAGCTGTAGACCGCCGGGTCGTCCTCGTTGGCACGAATCGCCTGATTGACATACCCCTCCCCGACCAGCACCTGGAGCGGATCTTCCTGGGCATACGCATTGAAATCGCCAACAACCAGGTGCCGGTCCGTGCCGCTGCCGCTGGGGTCGGTGTCCATCCAGGCGCGGAACGACTCGACCGACTCGGCACGCAGGGCATTCCAGCAACCCTGGCCGTCGCCCTGGTCCTCGTTGTCGCCACTGGCATTGGAGCCACAGTTCTTCGAGCGCAGATGCACCACCGACATGGTGAACAACTCACCGTTCTCGACCAGCTCGAAGGCCTGGGTGAGGATGGGACGCTGGCGGCTGTCGTCAAACGGTGGGTCGACATCGACACTGCTGTCGAGGACCGCGACATCCCCGACCGGGCTGACCCGAGAGCTGCGATAGATGAAGGCGTTCTTGATGGCATCGGTACCGGTATAGCCGGTGGCCACGAAAGTCCAGTCGTCTTCAGGACCGGCCTCGTTGATCGCATCGACCAGGAACTGCAGGGTCGAGTCATCATCGTCGTTCTCGACCTCGATCAGGCCCAGCACATCGGCATCCAGCGCCATGATCGAACTGACCAGCTTGTCGCGCTGGCGCTCGAGCTCACTTTCACTGGTCGCACCGCGACAACTGAGTTCGTTCGGGCCGCAAGCGGCACTGCCGTCCTGCAATGTGGTGAACAGGTTCTCAACGTTGAAACTTCCCGCGCGCAGGTTGCCTTCGGGCAATTCGGGCGGCATTTCGGGACGCGGCGAATCGGCCTCGTCGAACTCGGCCGGCTGCAGGGCAAACAGGCGGTAGTTGGAAAAGGCAAAACCCATCACGCCCTCGAAATCCGACTGTATGCGGTAGCCGACCCGAATCGGATTGTCGGCATTGAGCGGCGTGCCGTCCAGGCCGGGCTGATAGGGTGTGCGATAAGCACCCGCCAACCCCTGGTCGATGATCAGGCGACTGCGGTCGTTGAGATCCTGCAAGTCGTTGGCTGCTTCACCCGGCGCCACCACCTGGGTGGGCTGGAACAGGCGATCGGTGGCCACGGTGAACTCGGCAAAGCGGGCAGCATTGAACACCTCGGTCACCATCAGGGCCTGGGACAGAGACACCCACATGCCTTCGACTGCCTCGAGTTCGATCAAGTCGTCGACCGGCAGTTGCAGCACCACCGGGCTGGCCCGGTCGAGCTGGTCGCCGTCGCACAATTCGAAAGCACTGACCTGAAACACCTCGGTCTGGCTGAAGTTTTCACGTACCCGGCCGGCGACTCTCACCTCATCGCCGATCGCAACTTCCGGAATGGCGATGCCGGACTGAACCGGCGAGATGTAAATGCCCTCCGAGCTGAGCGGGTCGGCATCGTGGCGGTCGTCGGGCTCCTGCAGGAAGAAGCCACCAATCTCGCCGTTGTCGGCATCCTGGAAGGCACCGACGACAATCGCCTGGACCTCTACCAGCCCTCCCCCGATCGGGCTGCTGAAGCCACTGCCCTGGATGGCATGAATGCGGGTCACCGAGTCATCGTCTTCCGG
>SKXY01000094.1 GCA_007128175.1 Wenzhouxiangella sp.
TAAATAATAAGCGTTTAACCCAACCAAACATGCTCACCATTGATCCCATAACCTTAGCCGTTTTACTTTCAACTCATTCCAAAAAAAACTATTCATGCAAATGTAGCTAATTAATTTGGACAAAAATTATACCAAAACAAAAGCCTGTTCATTAGTTAAATAAACAAGCAAGGCTTTTCTTTGTTTTAAGGTTTTGTCACCTCTTTTCCAAAAAGCGAAATAATTAGGTTTTTTTTCGCACTTTTGTAAAAAATTTCACATGACGGATCTGGAAAAGCATTTTGGTCAATTCAGGAAACACATCATCGGCATTAACCAGTCGTATCAAAGCCCTTACGGGCGAAAAAAGATCGTATATGCCGACTGGATTGCGAGTGGCCGTTTGTACAAGCCGATTGAACGTGTAATTACTGAGCGGTTTGGTCCTTTTGTGGCCAACACACACACAGAGGCCAGCGAGACGGGCACGTTGATGACCCGGGCGTATCATTGTGCACACCGGCTGATCAAGGAACATGTAAATGCCGGACCCAATGATGTGATCATCACTGCGGGCAGCGGCATGACCACGTTGATCAACAAGTTTCAGCGCATGCTGGGCTTGCGCGTCATTGGCGAGCACGTGAGCAAGTCGTCCATCAAGGAATCGGATCGGCCGGTCGTTTTCATCACACACATGGAACACCACAGCAACCACACCTCCTGGTTTGAGACGCTTGCCGATGTAGTTCAAATCCGCCCGAACGCAGATTTACTGATCGACCTAAATGATCTGCGTGCACAGCTCGAAAAACACAAGGACAGGAAGCTAAAAATCGGATCCTTTACGGCCTGCAGCAATGTTACGGGTATCGAGACACCCATCCACGAAATGGCCAGGATTATGCACCAGCATGGCGGCATTTGCGTGGCCGATTATGCGGCCTCAGCGCCTTACACCGACATCGACATGCATCCCGGCGATCCCTTGCAGAAGCTGGATGCCATCATGTTTTCGCCGCATAAATTCCTGGGAGGCCCCGGCTCGTCGGGCGTGCTCATTTTCGATTCGTCGCTCTACAACAGCAAAGTGCCCGACAACCCCGGCGGCGGAACAGTTGACTGGACCAATCCCTGGGGCGGTTACAAATACATCGACGACATCGAGTTGCGCGAAGATGGCGGCACACCGGGATTTTTGCAGGCCATCAGGGCAGCCCTCTGCATCGACCTGAAAAACCAGATGGATACAGAATACATCAGGCAACGAGAAGACGAAATGCTGGAAATCCTTTTCGAGGGCATCCGGAACATCCCCGATACGCACATCCTGGCCGACAATGTAGAAGAACGCTTGCCCGTTGTGTCGTTTTATTTCAGCCAAATCCATTACAACCTAGTGGTGAAGCTACTCAGCGACAGATTTGGCATACAGGTAAGAGGCGGGTGCGCCTGCGCGGGCACATACGGCCACTTTCTGCTTGATGTGGACTACAGCCTGTCACAACAGATCACCGAAAAGATCAACACCGGCGACCTGTCCGACAAACCAGGCTGGATCAGGATATCCCTGCATCCCACCATGACCACTAAAGAGGTGAAGTTCATCATTAAAGCGCTGGAGCAGATACATAAAAATCACAAGGAGTGGGCAGAGGATTACAACTACATCAACAAGAAAAACGAATACGTACACAAAACAACTGGCACTAAAAATGCTGATGAGGTAAAAAGGTGGTTTTTCTTGCCTTCCCCAAAAAAACAGATGCCAAAATGGTTAGGAATTAAATAGCCGCTGGAGTTTTTTGACCTGCGCATCCCAAAGCCGTTGAGAAAAATCAAGGTCAGTCTCTTCGGCGTGATCTTTTATAACAAGGGCAACACCCCTGGAAACAGGTTCATAGTTAATGTGCATCTCTAAGCACTGATCCCTGCTCGGATCATCAAGCCATTGAAAATGAACACACTCATTTTCCCTGCTTTTCACTAAACGGGCCTTCTGCTCTGAACCCTCCCATTTGAAATGAAACACATCACCTTCTATCAGTACCATGTCTGCAAACCAACGCGACAATCCTTCAGGTGTGGAAATGGCTGTATATAGTAGCTTTGGGGTTGTCTGGAACCCATATTCAAGTTGAAATTGTTTAAGAGCGCTCATGACTTAGGCTGTTTTTTCACCATGTGCAATATACAAAAATTTATGCAGTTTGCTCTATTTTTAAATTAATTTGTATGCACTCTTTAAGAATTTGTTTCATAACCCAACGAAAACGAGCAAACAGCTTAACTTTTGCTTACTTTTGCAAGTCGTTTATGGGGTCTGCTAAAAAGGCCATTGTTTATTCCCAGTAATGATCAACTTTTTAATAACCACAAAGTGCTGCGCTGAGTTTGCCGAAGTGGCACATGTTGCTCTTTTTCATTTACTTATGAGGGCTCCTAAAAATTCGATTTTTCAAGGCTTACGATTGAGCTAAAAGTGGAGTTTACTAAAGTAAATGAGCATTTTTGCGAAAGAGCGTAACGCAGAAAAACCAATTTTTAGAAGTCCCGTTATCAAGGCTTAGTGTTTTCGTGTCTTAGTGGCAAAAATTAACAATTTTGAAAAATAGCAAATTATACATATACACCTTGTTGGTTCTCGCCGTGATTTTTTGGGGTGTGA
>SKXY01000235.1 GCA_007128175.1 Wenzhouxiangella sp.
ATTCGAAACTACAAGAGCGACCCCATAGCCGACGAGGTGCTGAACGAGATCCTGGAGGCTGGGTTCAGGGCTTCTACGACAGGCAACATGCAGGTTTACAGTGTTATCGTTAGCAAGGATGAAGAGAGGCGGAAGGAGCTTTGCAAGATGCATTTTGGTCAGAAGATGGTGGAGCAGGCACCTGTATTGCTTACATTCTGCGCCGATTTCAACCGTTTCAACAAGTGGTGCCGCCAGCGCGAAGCCGACCCGGGCTACGACAACTTTTTGTCATTTGTTACTGCTGCCATCGATGCCCTGCTGGTATCCCAAAATGTCGCTGTAGCTGCCGAGGCCCATGGACTGGGCATCTGCTACCTTGGTACCACAACCTACCAGGCCGATAAGTTGATTGAGTTTTTTGACTTGCCCGAAGGCGTAGTGCCAGTTACAACACTGGTGGTGGGCTACCCCGACGAGGACCCGGAGCAGGTTGACCGCTTGCCGGCTGAAGGCGTTATCCATCAGGAAACCTATAAGGATTACAGCCCTGATGCCATCGACAAGATTTACAAAAATAAGGAGAGCCTGCCGCTTACCGCCCAGCTCATCGAGGAAAACCAGCTTGAGAACCTCGCACAAATATTTACCTACAAGCGTTACACAAAGAAGGACAATCTGCACTTTAGCAAAGTGCTGCTGGATGTGCTGCGCGACCAGGGGTTTATGAATCATGATGAAAAATAAAACCGGCTGCCTCATTGGAGATGCAACCGGTTTTTGTATGTCTGCTTTCACAGCAAAAGCTTTCTGCTGAGAAGCATTTTGTTATGCTTTGTTTCTTCCTTTACGGGAAAATAATGCCGTCGAATTCGCCGATCGCCGACTTAGGGATTGATGCATTGTATGTTTTGTTGATGGCGGCAATAAACTCATTTGCAGCATTGGCACTGCCCCTGGCCGACAGGTGAATTCCGTCGAGCGAGAAGACGCCACCCGCAACAAATTCGGTCGAAAACTCGATGGCGTCAAAATGTATACCGGAAACAGCCGAATCCAACAGCGAATAAATATCGGCTACAGCCAGCTCTTTTGCAGTTGCAAAATCGACGATGATTGCGTTGTAGTCATCTACTGCCTGTTCAATTTCGGCAATTTGCTCGAGCGACAGGTAATATTGTGACGGCAAAGGTTCAGCAACACCGTAATTTATCTCCGGATCATTGAGCTTTTCCATGGCCGTAAGCAGCACCATCTCGCCTTCTTCAAGTTGTCTGCGGAAAAATGGCGCATAATCCGGATTCATATCCTCAACAACCAGCGGGTTTTGTCCGAGTGAAAAATTAATATGAGGCAATGCTGCGTATTCGTTGTTAAGGAAGTCAACAATATCCGGGTCTTCTAGCACAATGGGATTGTAGGGTATGGTATTGAAAAACGGAATCATTGTGATGCCCGGGATATTTCCCAGCACCCCTTTGGCGCCATTGGCTGTAAGTTGGTCGATAATGCTTTGATACAGTTGCTCAAACTCTGCCACCGGTGTAATTCCATCGCCTTCGCCGCCTGAAATTGCGTAACCGAGTATGTCGTTGTTTCCTAACCAGAGTGAAAAGAACGAAGGGTTCATGGCCATGGCATCGCCCAATACGGAAGCCGTGGGGGCAGATGCAAAACGGCCGAAGTAGGGGTTTAATGTTCCATAACCAGGGAAAAGCACATGGTTTGTCCTGGCACCGGGAACGCCCATGTTGTGGAAGGGGCCTTCTGCTTCGAATATGTTTTCATTGTTTGCAGGGTCCGGATTACCACCGACAGGAACAGGCATCAGTTCTCCATTTACTACACCCAGAACAAGCCTGTTGCCAAAGCCCAGCTCATCCTTCATCAGGGGTTGATTGAATTCGTTAAGCCCGGCGTGCATAAATTGGCTTGCAATGATGTTTCCCACGGAGTGGAGCTGCGCTTCACGGTATAATTCACTGTTGGTAAATCCAGCCGTGAGCGAGTTGCCCACGGCTACGTATGTCGTAAGGTCAATTTCTCCGGCACTGGGTACGTGTTCATCAATTTCTGCCTCGCAGGCAAACAAAAAGAATGCGGCAAGTATGCTTAGTAAAAATCTCAATTTATTCATTTTGAACGTGTTTTATGGTTTATAAACTGTAGCTGATTCCAATTCCCGGGATCATTATCCTCGACTTGTAGGTTCCCCCGAAGTTGGCCGGTGCAAATTCCCTTTCGCCTTCAAGCCCGAGGATAAAGAGCAGGCTCAGGTCGATGCTCAGGTTTTGCATCGGAAGGAATGACAGCCCGCCGGTGAAAGCCAGGTTGTCTAAACTGGGCGTTTCGGGCGAGAAAAAGATCTCATTAACCGGCGATGGGTCGTAGTAGCCACCCGCACGCAGGTACAAGGCATCGTTTACGCGGTACTGACCGCCAAGTCTTACAATCAGTGTGTTGCTGTAGTCTCTCGGACTCGCGTCGCTGAGGTCAGGGTTTTGTTCAAACGTAAATGAAAGCTCTTCGTAAGCATCCCAGAATACATAATTCAGGGCCATGCCGATCATCAGGTCGCGTGAGATTTCGTAGGAAAGACCAATGTCGAGGTTTGCCGGCAGTGGCAGCATGGTTTCTACCTTGCTGTCGGGGAAACCTGGTTTTAGCG
>SKXY01000241.1 GCA_007128175.1 Wenzhouxiangella sp.
ACATCCTCGTTGGCCAGCTTGAGCATCAGCCACAACCCAAGATCATTGATTTCGGCATCGCCGTGGAAAGTGCCGGGGAGGCACCGTCGGCCGGCCAGGGCCATTACTACGCCGGAACCGTGTCCTACATGGCACCGGAACAGCGTCAAAAACACGGCACTCATATCGATGTGCGCACCGATGTTTACGCACTGGGTGCGGTACTGGCCAAATGCCTGCTCATTCATGCCGGTGTCCAGTGGGGCGAAAATGAATCGTTTGACGGCAGCACGGCCTACGCTGCACTGAGCCACCGCTTCGGCAACGCCAAGGGCGGGGCAGCGGAGGATCGGCCACTGCCGGAATGGTCGGACCGGTTGGGACAGCTGTCGACCGAACTGTGCGCCATTGCGCTGCGGGCCATGGCCTCCGAGCGCGAAGATCGCTATCAGTCGGCCACCGCCCTGGCCGAGGACCTGCAACGCTGGCTGAATCTGGAGCCGGTCAGGGCAATGGGCGAGAGCCGGCGCTATCGCCTGCGCTGTTTTCTTCGCCGCAATGCCCTGGCCAGCACGGCCGCGGCCCTGATCAGCCTGGCCCTTATCGGTGGCACGATCACGGCCCTGTACGGTTTGACCGAGGCGCGCGAGGGCCGCAGCCAGGCTGAAAGCGCGCTGGCGCTGGCCGAACAGCGGCGCGCGGAGGCCGAGGAACTGATCCAGTTCATGCTGGGTGATTTCGCCGAACAACTGCGCCCCATCGGCCGCCTGGACCTGCTCGATTCCATCGGCGGCGAGGCCCTGCGCTATCTCACCGCCCGCGGTGCTGGTGAAGACCCCGAAAGCGCGCTCAGCCGAGCCCGGGCTTTGCGCACCCTAGGCGAGGTACAAGTCCATCGCCAGGAGTTCGACGAGGCTGCCCGCACCCTGCAACAGGCTGCCAAGCTGCTCGAACCATGGCATGAACAGCGAACCCCAGAGATGGATCAAATGCATTTCGAATCGGGCCAGGTCGCCTTCTGGAGAGGCGCAGTGACCTACCGGCAGGGCGATCTGGATGCCACCGAGAACCACTGGCTGAACTACATGCATCATGCCAGGGTGTTTGCCGAACTGACTGATGATCCGCCGCACGGGCAACAGGAAATCGCCTACGCCAATATCAACCTGGGCACACTTGCCGAAGGTCGCAACCAGTTGGAGGAGGCCTTGGGCCACTTCGCAGAATCGGTCGACCTCCTGGAGGGGTTGACCGACATGGAGGATGTAGGCAGCGTGCTTTATCTGGCCAACGCATTGTCCTGGACGGCACGTGTCCAGTCGGCGCTCGGCCACAGTGCCGACGCCTGGCATCATGCCTCCCAGGCTCTGGACATTGTTGCGGCGCATCGCCAGACCGCGCCCGAGCATGCCCGGCGCCGAAGCGTGGAGATCAACCTGCGCTTCATTCTCGCTCATCATGCTCGCTGGCTGACTCTCGACGAAAAGGCCGCCAAACATCTGCATACCGCTTTGGAGCTGGCCGAAGAGGAAGTTGCCAACGAACCCGGACAGCCGCGCCGCCAGGCCAACCTGGCCCGCATTGCCTACATGCTGGCAACGCTATCCGATCCCGCCAGCGAGGAAACCGCAACTCTGATTACTCGCGGTGATCGCGCTCTGAATGCTGCGATCGAGTCGGGACTGGACCAACAACGCAGCATCGAGGTGCCGGCAGAGGCGGTGCAGGCACGCTTGCACATGGATCACTACACCGTGGATGATGAAGACCTCCAGGTGCTCGAAGAGGTTCTCGAGACACTCGAAACACGCGATGAATTCGATGCCCATTTCTTCAATTTGCTCGACACCGCCACATCACTGATCGAGGCATTGACTGATCGGGGCAAGGACTTGCCGGCGCAATCGACCGACTTGCTCCAGTCCCGATTCGAGGCAGTGCCGCCGGAACAGCAAGACAGTCTGCGCTACCAGGTCACCCGTTACCGACTCAACCGGCTGATCAACCCCGATTCCCCGGCGCTCGACGAGCTGGAACGAGAGCTGGAACACCTCAGGGAGTCGGTAATCGATCACATCCCCAAGAGCAACCTATGAGGGTTGCCAAAGCCTTTGCTAACATTCCACCAGGCCGGCGTCCGCCGGTCACCATTCGTCCCACCAGCCAAGAAGGGAAAACTTGAAATGAGCAACACTCCGGTCACCGTCAGCATTGCCAACGATCAGCCGCCCTACTCGGTCACCCTGGATCCGCCAGGCCCCTATCGCATCACCGAGCGCAACGCCACCGTCACCTTGTCACTGGACGAGCAGAGTGTTCGCAGTGGCTTCAAGATGTTCGGCATCGGCTTTCGCGACCCCGAGGCCGAGGAGCAACTCAGTGCCGTGGTCAGCACCACCCGACACCAGGACGACACGCTGACCATCACCGACGCCAAAACCCGTAACGGCCAATTCGAGTTCATTGTGCTTTACCAAGACCGAAACGGTGGCTCCACCGTCTATGGCCACGACCCCATCATCGACAACGACGATCCCCGATTCTAACGGGCAGTCTGCCTCCACTCGCTTGGGGGCTGTCCGAAACGCGTTCGGAACTGCCGGGTAAAATACTGCGGCGTTGAAAATCCGCAAGACAGGGCAATCTCGGTGATGGTTCGATCAGTGG
>SKXY01000292.1 GCA_007128175.1 Wenzhouxiangella sp.
GATCAGAAACCGGACGACGAGGCCGATCCGCTCGATTTGCCGGAACTCAACGTACTTGGCGATGAGGAAGCGCCCCTGCCGGAAGAAGAAGCGGAAGCCGATCCGGATCAGGAGCCGTCAGGGCCTCTGGGTTTCGAGATCGTTTCACCGGCCGAGGGTGACGTGCTCGAACACGGCAGTGTGCACGTCGAGATGGACAGCAACGTTGCCATTCCGCCGACGGCCCAGATCGTGCTGTTTCTTAACGGCCAGCCCCAGGAGCCGATTCGCACGATGGATATCACCCTCGACCAGGTGCCGCCAGGCCCCTACCAGTTGCGCGCCGAGTTGCAGACACCGGAGGGACGGCAGCTGGCCGAGACCGACAGCATCCGTTTCGAGGTGTCTGCCCCGGAGGACGACGATTCCACACCATGAGCGCCACCCCGCACCCGGATGAACTGGCTACCGGCCTGATCCGGGTACGGGCCGACGGTTGCATCGGGTGGCTCAATCGCAGTGCCGCCGACATGCTGGCACGCTCGCCGACCGCCCTGATCGGTGCACAGCTGGCCGACCATTCGACCTTGCTGTCACGCTGGATGCTGCGTACCCGGGACAGTGGTCGCTCTTTGCGGGCTCCCGAGAGCCGGATCGAGGCCAGCACACAGACCGTCGATGCTTTCTTTCAGCCGCTTGGCGATGACGTCCTCATCGAACTGCACCCGGTAGCCGAACGCGTTCGACAGCGCGAACTGGCCGAGCGCGCCGACCGCGCACAGGCGATGACCCTGCTGACGCGGCGCCTGGCCCACGAACTGCGCAACCCCCTCGCCGGCGTGCGCGGTGCCGCACAGCTCATTTCGGCAGCCGAGACGGGAACACGCAGCCAGGAACACGCGAACATGATCCAGCGCGAGGTCGATCGCATTACCGGGCTGATCGAACGCTTCGCCGGAGGCGAAGATCAACGCACCGGGCCGGTGAACCTGCACCGCATACTCGACGAAGTGACCGAACTGGTGATGGCCGAGGGTTACGAAGGCCTGACCATGGTCAAGGACTTCGATCCAAGCATTCCCGAACTGCTGGCCGACGGTGGCCAGCTCCACCAGGCTTTTTTGAACCTCGTTCGCAATGCCGCCCAGGCCGGTAGCACGCAGTTGCGCATGAGTACGCGTATCGAGCACCACTGCGCCCTGCTCGACCAGGCCGACCACCATGCCGTTCGCATCGACATCGATGACAACGGCGGCGGTGTCGAACCCGACATGCAGGATCGCCTGTTCCTGCCGCTAGTTTCCGGGCGCAGCGACGGCTCGGGCTTCGGTCTGGCCATCGTGCAGCAGATCGTGCGTGCTCACGGCGGCCTGGTGGAATATCTGCCGCTGCCCAATGGCAGCCGCTTTCGCGTGCGCTTGCCATTGATCGCGGTCGGGGCACATGCCGATGGCTAAGTGTGTCTGGATCATCGATGACGATCCTGGCATTCGCTACGTGCTGGGTGAATACTTCGCCAGCCACAACATTCCGGCGGAAACCTTCGCCGGCGGCCGGGAACTGGCCACCGCCCTCACCGAACGCAGACCTGACCTGGTCATGGCCGACATCCGCCTTGACGGCGAAAACGGCCTGGACCTGATGCGGCAATTGCAGGCCGACCATCCCGGGCTGCCCGTGATCATCATGACGGCCTACTCCGATCTCGATTCGGCGGTTCGGGCGTTCCAGGGCGGGGCATTCGAGTTTCTGGCCAAGCCCTTCGATCTCGACGAGGTCGGCCGGCTGGTCGAAAAGGCCCTGCAATCGGCCCCCGATTCGGCCGAAAAGAGTGTTCGCAATGCCGGCATGATCGGCTCCTCCCCCGCCTTCCAGCAGCTGATTCGCCTCATCGGTCGCCTCTCGGCCAGCGATGTGCCGGTGCTGATCACCGGGGAAACCGGTACCGGCAAGGAACTGGTCGCGCGCGCCCTGCACAACCACTCGCCACGCGCGACCGGACCGTTCATCGCCATCAACACCGCGGCCATCCCGGCCGACCTGCTTGAATCGGAGCTGTTCGGCTACGAGAAAGGCGCCTTCACCGGCGCCGAACAGCGACGGGCCGGGCACTTCGAGCGCGCCACGGGCGGCACGCTGTTCCTCGACGAGATCGGCGACATGCCGCTCAACCTGCAGTCCCGGCTGCTGCGGGTTCTTGCCGAAGGCGAGTATTACCGGCTGGGCGGGCGCGGCCTGGTCAAGGCGAACGTGCGCGTCATCACCGCCACCCATCACGACCTCGGCGATCGCGTCGCCGCCGGCGAGTTCCGCGCCGATCTCTATCACCGGCTAAAGGTCATCAGCCTGAAGGTGCCACCGCTGCGAGAACGCCGCGATGACATCCCCGAGCTGGTCGAACATTTCCTGGCCGAGGCGGCCGCGGAATTTCGTCTGCCGGCACGAAGCGCGGAGGCGAAATTGATCGACTACCTCAAACACCTGGACTGGCCGGGCAACGTGCGCGAACTCAGACACCTTTGCCAGTCCATGGCCGCCTTGGCGCCGGCGGCGGTCGTCGGCCTGGACGACCTGCCCGAGGAATACCGCAAGCTGGCGCGCACGAATAGCATGGTGGACTGGCCAGGACAGCTTTCCGCCGAGTTGACACGGCGCATCAAGGCCGGCGACAACGATATCCATGATGACTTCCGCGAACGGTTCGAAACCGCACTGGCCCAGGCTGCGGTCGCCGCCTGCAACGGCAACCGCTCACAAGCCGCCCGCCGTCTGGGCATTAGCCGCAATACGCTGGCGAGGATGATCGAGACGAAAAACGGGAAACCGGAAACGGGAGCCGAGAGCCGGGAAACGTAAAACCTAAAACGGGGGCAAGAACGAGGGCCTTGGTGTTGTGAGGCGGCCAACGGCAGGCGACTCGCCACTGGCCCGCTCTCCAGAACAGAAGGCACCTGTTCTCACCCCCGTTTTACGTTTCACGATTCGCACTTCACTCCACTTCCAGCCAGAACGTCACCGGCCCGTCGTTGACCAGCCTCACCTGCATGTCGCGCCGAAGCGGCCGGTAGCGGGTGCTCAAGCAACAGCGAGTTGAAGCCGCGCGGCGGCGGTGCCGCCCTGAACGACCCAAAACGCTGGGCTCGGGTCGGCATCTACGGCTGGTTCGATGTGTTGTTTGTCCTGTCCACGCTGCTGCCCTGCGCGGCCATGATTCTGACCAGCCTGGGACTGAGTGTCGGCACCGCGACAATTGTTGTCATTGTCGGCGCGCTGATCGCCTGTGCCACCGTTTTTGGGCGCGGCTGGCTGAGAAATGTCGTCGAGGACCTGGCCACCCTGGCGCGCGTAGTGCCCAAGATCGTCATTGCCGTCAGCCTGGTCCTGGCCTGGAACGCCCTCTGGATCTGGATCGCCGTCTACAACACGATCTGGATGCTGCTGGCCAACGTGGTGATTTGCATCACCGATGCGCTCAACTATTCCAGTGCCTCCCTGAGAAGCCTGAACCGCGAGCTGGTCGCCTCACTCCTGCTACTGCCCGCGGCCGTGGACACCACCGCCACGATCATCTTCGACCAGTTCGAACAGGGCGATGTGTCACGGGCCATGGCCACCGTCACCATCGGTGTCAGTCACGCAACTGACACCTAACTGCAACCTTGCGGCAACCCGACTGAAACCTGGCCCCGTTAACTTCTCGTTAGTGATTGGGGCTTGCCCAACGATCCACTCAAACCGCAAGGACTTCCGATGATTCAAACGACAAGGCAGGTAGCCAGCCGCCTGCTCATACTTTTTTTCGTGATGGGACTGAGCCTGCCGCTGGCGGCCGGCGATGAAAACCGCCCCTTGATCGACAAGCTGGTCGAGCGCGGCATACTCACCGCCGAAGACGCCGAGGAGTTGCTGGCCGAAGGTCCCGAAACACCTTCGGCCGACGAGCCGGTCGAACGCTATCCGGGCATGCAATACGAGCCGGCTACGCCGATCATCGCCGACGAGCAGTTCCGTATGCGAGTCAACAAGTTCCGCGTCGAGACCGACGACGGCAAGCATCGATTTGGCGTACGCGGACGACTGATGGTCGACGGCGCCTACGTCGGTGACCCGTTCAGATCCACGGACGACGAGCGCGAAGACCGCGGCGACATTGCCCGTTACGGCACCATCCTGCGCCGCGCCCGGCTTGGTGCGCTGGGCATCATGTGGGATCGCTGGGAATGGCAAATGGAGGTCGACTTCCGCGACGACGAAGTGCGCTTTGCCAACGCCTACATGGCCCACCTGTTCGACAACGGCCGGCTGGCCGTGGGCAACTTCAAGGAACCGTTCGGCATGGAAAGCGCGACCAGTTCGCGCCGCATCTCCTTCCTCGAGCGTGCCGCTCCGGTTGACGCCTACCGCCCCAGCCGCGAACTCGGCATCATGTACGAAACCCTGGTCCCCGACTACTATGCCGCCATCGGCATTTTCGGCGGCGACGGAGTGGCCCGCAACCGGGACGTCACCGAAGGCTATGCAGTCGCCGGCCGTGCCTCGTTTTCCCCGGTTTTCGACGACGACCGCGGCATGTGGTCACACCTGGGCATTTCGGCCAACTATCGCAAGAATGCTTTTGAGTACGAGCGCTCGCGCGGCCGGGCACGTGAATACGAATCGGTTCGCATGCGCACCCGCCTGGGAACGCGTGCCGTTGACGGTCGTCTGATCGGCGAAAACGACATGGAAGCGGTAAAGGACTGGACCACCTTTGCGCTGGAAGGCGGCTGGGGTCAGGGACCTTTCTCCGTGCAGGGCGAATATATCCAGCAGAACCTCAATCGCGACCCGGATGCACGCGGATTCGACGATCCGGATGTCACCAGCATGACGTCGACCGGCTGGTACGTGCAGACCAGCTACTTCCTGACCGGGGAGTCGCGCAACTACCGCCGCTTCAGCGGTGACTTTGGCCGTACTCAAATCATCAACCCGTTCAGCCAGGGCGGAAGCGGCGCTTGGGAACTGCTGGCTCGCTATGCCGTTGCCGACTCGACCGAGCACCACGAACCCGACGACCGCCAAAAGCTCAATCACTGGACGCTGGGCGTCAACTGGTATCCGGAAGAGGACATCATCATGAAACTGAACCTGATGTATGTCGATGCCGAACGCGGCGTGGACCTGGTCAACGGCGGGCCCAAAACCTGGGACACCTGGGTGGTGGGCGCCCGCTTCCAATACGAATTCTGACGCCTGACTCTCCAGACCGTCATGATCCTTGCGCCCGGCCTCAGTGCCGGGCGTTTTTTATGTCCAACACTCGCCTTGAACGGCCGTGCGTAGGTAACCGGAATCGCGTCTCGGCGGAATATGCTGGTGAGGATGTTGGGTGGAACTCGGGAAGAAGGGTAGAAGAGCAGACGGAAGAGGGAAAACACCGAAACAGCACCTGCCTCCTTCTCCCCTCTATCCCTCTCCCCCTCTTCCCGTCATTGTTCAATCCACTTCTAGCCAGAACGTCACCGGCCCATCATTGACCAGCCTCACCTGCATGTCGGCGCCGAAGCGGCCGGCTTGTGTATGCGGCCAGATGGCGGCGGCGCGTTCGAGCACCTGGTCAAACAGGGCCTCGCCCTCGTCGGGTGGCGCGGCGGGCGTGAAGCTCGGACGGTTGCCTGAGTTGGTGTCGGCGGCCAGGGTGAACTGAGGCACCAGCAGCAGGCCACCCCCGACATCCTGAAGACTGCGATTCATGCGTCCGGCCTCATCGGGAAACACGCGGTAGTTGAGCAGGCGCTCGACAAAGCGCGGAATGCGATCGGCACGATCACCGTGGCGAAACCCGACCAGCACCAGCAGGCCCGGCCCGATACTGCCCAGCCGTTCACCGTCCGCGTCCACGCTGGCCCCGCTGACTCGCTGAATCAATCCAATCATCGAGAACTACCCTGAATTCTGTCCATCCAAGCACCCGGACCGTCGAGTCAACCCGCCAGCCGGCCCAAGCGGCTATCCTACTCCAACGAATACACCACCAACGAATCAACCAACCCATGCAATTGATCTTCGCCCGCCTGCTGCTGCGCCTGCTCGCCCTGCTGCCGCTGAAGCTACTGCACGCCATGGCAGTCCCGGCCGGCTGGCTGGCCTGGCGACTGCCCTGGCGCAAGCACATGGCGATCGAGACCAACCTGAAGCTGTGCTTTCCGGAGATGAAGAGCGAGCAACGCCGCCGATTGCATCGTCGTCACCTGGTCGAGATGATGCGACTCCTGCTCGAATCCGGCGCGGTCTGGTACTGGTCGAAACAGCGCCTCTTTCGACATGTCGTCTCGGTGGAAGGCTGGTCGCTGGTCGAGCAGCAACTGCAAAAGGGCCGAGGGGTACTCCTGGTCGGCGCGCATTTTGGCAACTGGGAGATCCTGCCGCTGTTCGTCTCGGCCCGGGCGCCATTCGTGGCTCTATACAAGGCGCCGAAACGAGCCGACCTCGATGCCGCCGTCACGGCATCGCGCAGCCGCTTCGGGGCAAAACTCATCTCCAGCGGCTCCCCTGCCATGCGCGGGATGCTGGCAGCCCTTCGCCGCGGCGAGGCCATCGGCCTGCTTGCCGACCAGCAGCCCAAGCAGGGCGACGGCGTGTTCGCCCCCTTCTTCGGCCAGCCGGCACTGACCATGACACTGGTCAACCGGCTCTCACGCAAGACCGACACGCCGGTGATCTTCGCCGCCGCCGAGCGGGTTGCCGGACGGGGCTGGGCCATCCGCTTCGAAGCGGCCGACGAGCGCATCACGGCCGCCGACCCCGTCGAAGCCATCGCGCCCATGCATGAGTGGCTGGAGTCGACCATCGCCCGGCACCCCGAGCAGTACCTGTGGAGCTACAAGCGCTTTTCGGTGCGGCCGACGGGAGAACCGGACCTCTACCCCCGGCGACGATGATCGACGGTTTCGGGCAAGCTCAATTCCCGCTGCCGACCGAATAGCAGCTGGCCACGTCGGGCCACTGCTCGGCCTTCATCTGCTGGTAGTGATTCCAAAACTCGCGGTCGATGGCGCGCAGGCTGGTGGCGGTGTCGTCGCGACGGTAGCGTGCCAGGTGCGAGGGGCCGCCGTTGTAGGCGGCATAGGTCGCCCTGACCAGGTTATCCAGACCGCCGGGCTGCTCGTGTTCGCGCCGGCGGATGGCGTAGTCGACCAGGTAATGTTCGAGGATTTCGATACCGGCGGCGACGTTATAGGCCACATCACGTTCGAGCCGCTCGACATCGTAAACACCGCGCCACACCCGCCCCATGATCTGCATCATGCCGATGGCGCCAACGGGCGAACGAATGACCTGGGGCTCGTCGGCCCGCCCGACATAGTGACGCCAGCAGGTCTCCTTCCAGGCCGTCGCGCGCACCAGGGGGTCGAACAGGCGTCGATGCTCCGCGCCCAGGCGCGAGTTCTCTCCCAGATGGGACTCGATTTCGACGGCGAGCAGGCGCGCGACCAGGTCCAGGTAATCATCCAGATAGGCCAGGCGCGGCACCAGTCCACGTAGCGCCTCGGCCGGCGAATCGTCGCCGGCATGTGCCAAGGGAATCAGCCAGTCCAGCCAGTGGCTTCTCGCAGCAGTCGGCAAGCGAGGCGGCACGCCGTAAAGGCCCAGCAAACGTTGCAGCCGGGGATCGGTCTCCAATGGAAGCGGGGTGAAACTCACCGGAGCCTGCTCGGCCAGAAGCATGCGGGCCAGGCGCCTCAAACCATCGCGGCTGACCTCCAGGCCATACTCCGGCCCGAGTGCCTGGACGGCCGTCAGTGCATCGCCGGCGGCGAGAAAACCGGCCAGGCGCAGATCCACATCATCGCCCACGTCGAGCGCATCGAGTTGCTCGAGCAAGGGTCGAAGGGCCGCCCAGGCCTCGAGGAAGAGGGCTTCAACCGGATCGGTTTCGGTGTCTTCTCGCAGAGCCTCGGCGATGCGATGGCGGCTGTCGATCAGCACCGCCAGCAGGTCAAGCTGAAGGTCGCGTGTCTGCACATCGTCAGCCAGATGCACGATGACCGCGGTCAGAAAACCGTCGAGCTCGTCCTCGATGCGCTGCCACTGCGCAAACTCGACGTCATCGAGCGGGGCCTCGGGACTTACTGCGACGGCCGGCAGGGCCTGCAGGGTGACCGCCAGGGCTGCAACCAGGCCATCGGCGGCCATTTCGATTCCGGACAATCGGGCGCGCTCGGCCAGCGGCGAGGCGCGAGAGTCACTGACCGGCATGAATTCCATGATCAGGTCATCGATGGCGAAAAGGGACTCGGATACATCGATCTCGATGGCCGCCAGCCGCGGCACGATCAGGCGGTCGGCCAGCTGGCTGGCCGCCCGGGCCAGAAAACCGGCACTGCCGTCGGCGCGGCGGATTTCGGCACCGACCGGCTCGAAGATTACGGCTCGGCCGGCAGAGTCGACTCCTGGCTCCAGACGGACATGAAAACGGGCCTCGATCGGTCGCGGGCCGGTGCAACGGCCGAAGGCGGTCGCACCGGTGTGCATGGTCACGGCCAGCGACAGCTCAAGTGCCTGCTCCCCGGCGCCGAGCGTCGGGTCGGCCAGCTCGATGCGATTACAGGCGTCCGCGACCAACTCGCCCTGACCGTCGGCGTCAAGATCCAGCGCCAGGGCGACCACGCTTTTGAGATGCTGCAGGTCGACCTTCAGCGGCACCTCAACAGTCGAGGTGGCCGCCTGGCCTGACAGGGCGGCCGCCAGCAACAAGATGAACAGGGCGAATCTCACGATCGCGTTTTCTCGCTTGGATACGCGTGCTTTGAGTCGATCCGGGGCGATACGTTCGTTCAGGCAGCCGGAAAACAGATAGAAAGTCAGCGGTCAAGACGCCTCAAGAACACGCCGATGACCTTCTCGGCTTGCTTGTCGCCGTTGACACGGGCCGCTTCCAGCCCGCGCTGCCAGGCGTCGCGGGCACCGTCGGCATCACCCGACTCGTTCAGTGCCTTGCCCAGTTCCTGCCAGGCCATGGTCTGCTCCGGCTTGAAAGCGGTGGCCCGTTTCAAATGGGCGATGGCCTGTTCCAGGTCGCAGTTCTTGAGCCGCGCCTGCCCGGCCGCCAGCCGCGCCTCGTAGCCGTCACGGCCCTGGTCGATGAGTTTTTCTATGGCTTCGGGATTCATTTCGTTCCTTCGTTTGTTCGTTTGTTCGTTGATTCGTTGGTTTTCTAGTTTGCTGGTTTGCTGGTTGGGAACTGGCTTCTTGGCCACCAGAATCTTCCGGACAGCAATTCGAACCCGAGCAACAATTAAACGAACTAACGAATCAACGCCTCAATGCTTCCAATACGCCGGCGTCAGCAATACCAGTATCGTGAAGATCTCCAGTCTCCCAAGCAGCATGGCGAAGCTCATCAGCCACTTGGTGGAGTCGTTGAGGCTGCCCCAGTTGGCGCCGGCCTCGCCCAGGGCGGGGCCGAGGTTATTCATGGCCGAGAACACCACCGACACGGCGGTCACCAAGTCTTCCTCAATGCCGGCCACGATCAGGGTCAGGGCGACGACGCAGACGATGTAGAGGGAGACGAAGCCCCACACGGCGTTGGCGACTTCCTGGTTGAGCGTTCGGCCACCGAGCTTGAGCGGGACCACGGCTCGCGGGTGGACCAGGCGTTGCAGTTCGCGAATGCCCTGCTTGGTCAGCAGGTAAACGCGCACGATCTTGAAGCCGCCAGTCGTGGCGCCGGCACAACCGCCAAAGGCGCTGACCAGGAGCAGGAGCAACGGCAGCATGCCCGGCCACAGGTACACGGAGTCGGTGGCGAACCCGGTCGTGGTGGTGTAGGAGACGGCATGAAAAACCGCGTAGCGCAGCGACTCCCAGAAACTGCCGAAAACCTGCTGCTGCCACAACAGCACAGTGGCGATCGCGGAAACGCCCAGAAGCAAAAGGGCAAACAGCTTCAGCTCAGGGTCACGAAGGTAGACCTGCGCGGTGGCCCGCCGCAATGCCAGGAAGTGCAGCGCGAAGTTAAGACTGGCGACAAAAATGAAAAATACCACCAGCCAATCGATCAGTGCACTGTCGAAATGCCCGATGGAGTCGTCATAGGTCGAAAAGCCGGCCGTGGCGATGGTCGAAAAGCTGTGGGCGACCGCGTCGAACAGGCTCATGCCGGCGGCCCAGTAGGCGGCCGCGCAGATCGCGGTCAACCCAATGTAGATCAGCCACAACGCCTTGGCGGTCTCGGCAATGCGCGGCGTCAAGCGGCTTTCCTTGA
>SKXY01000280.1 GCA_007128175.1 Wenzhouxiangella sp.
ACATGCATCTGACCCTGGTGCCCTACCTGCGCGCGGCCAACGAGATCAAGACCAAGCCGACCCAGCACTCGGTCAAGGAGCTTCGTTCCATCGGTATCCAGCCCGACGTGCTGCTGTGCCGCTGCGAGCGCATGCTGTCCGACGAGGAACGCAAGAAGATCGCGCTGTTTACCAACGTCGCGCCCGAAGCGGTCATCTCCGCGGTGGATGTTGACTCGATCTACAAGATTCCGCTGTTCTATCACCGCCAGGGCCTGGACCGCATCGTGCTCGACCGGCTTGCACTGAAGACCTCCGCGCCCGACCTGTCGGACTGGGAGCGGGTGGTCGAGTCGCTGTCGCGGCCCGAGCACGAGGTCACCGTGGCCATGGTCGGCAAGTACGTCGAGCACGCCGATGCCTACAAGTCGCTCAACGAGGCGCTGATTTCCGGCGGACTGGCCGATCGGGTCAAGGTGCGCATCAAGCCGGTGGAGTCGGAGGAAATCGAGAGCAGCGGCACCGGCATACTCGAAGATGTCGATGCCATCCTGGTGCCAGGCGGGTTCGGCGAGCGCGGCTTCGAGGGCAAGATCGAGTCCATCCGCTTTGCGCGTGAAAGGGGCATTCCCTACCTCGGCATCTGTCTGGGCCTGCAGGCCGCCGTGGTCGAGTTCGCCCGCAACGTGTGCGGTCTGGAAGGCGCAAGCTCTACCGAAATTGATATCGACTCGCCGCATCCGATCATCGGCCTGATTACCGAGTGGTTGGACGAGAAGGGGCAGCGCGAGCTCAGGGACGAAAATGCCGACCTGGGCGGGACCATGCGCCTCGGCGCCCAGCGCTGTCGGCTGGAGCCGAACACGCGGGCACGCAAACTTTACGGCAAGGACGAGATCCTCGAGCGTCATCGCCACCGTTACGAATTCAATAATGCCTACCGCGATGCCGTAATCGAAAACGGCATGGTGCTGTCCGGGTTTTCGGTCGACGGCATGCTGGTCGAGATGGTCGAGCTTCCCGACCACCCGTGGTTCCTGGCCTGTCAGTTCCACCCCGAATTCACCTCGACACCGCGTGAAGGCCACCCGCTGTTTACCGGGTTCATTCGTGCCGCGCTGGCACACCATGAAGCGGGCAAGGCCCGCGCCCGGGCGGTGAGCCGATGAAGCTTTGCGATTTCGAAGTCGGGCTGGACCGGCCGCTGTTCCTGATCGCCGGACCGGATACGCTGGAATCGGAACAGATGTGCCTGGATGTTGCCGGGCACCTTAAGGAAGTCACTGCCCGTCTCGGCATTCCCTATGTATTCAAGGGTTCGTTCGACAAGGCCAACCGCACCTCGGTGAAGAGTTACCGGGGGCCGGGCCTGGAAGGCGGGCTGCGTATACTGGATGCAGTCAAACGCCAGGTTGGTGTGCCGGTACTTACCGATGTGCACGAGGACACCCCGCTCGACGAGGTCGCCGCAGTCGCCGACGTGATCCAGACACCGGCTTTCCTTTGCCGCCAGACCAACTTCATCCAGAACGTGGCCAGGCTGGGCCTGCCGGTCAATATCAAGAAAGGCCAGTTCCTCTCGCCCTGGGAGATGGAAAAGGTGGTCGAGAAGGCGCGCGAGACCGGGAACGACCAGCTCATGGTCTGCGAGCGCGGCTACATGTTCGGATACAACAACCTGGTCGCCGACATGCGCTCGCTGGCGATCATGCGCGAGACCGGCTGCCCGGTGGTGTTCGATGCCACTCACTCCGTGCAATTGCCGGGCGGGCAGGGCGAATCATCCGGAGGCGCACGCGAGTTCATCCCGGTACTGGCCCGAGCCGCCGTCGGCGTCGGCGTGGCCGGCATCTTCTGCGAAACCCACCCGGAGCCGGAGAAGGCACTGTGTGACGGGCCGAACTCGATGCGGCTGTCGGACATGGAGGGGCTGCTGGAGACCCTGGTCGCCATCGATCGGGCGGTCAAGAAACGGATAGAGGAATAGAGGAGTAAAAGGAAGAGGGAAGACAGAAGGCAGACGGCGGGGGATGGGCGTGTCTTCCCTCTCCCTTCTTCCCTCTCTCCCTATACCCTGTCTCAAACAAGGACACACTGAGGAACCCATGAAAATCACCCACATCCAGGCACTGGAAATACTCGACTCACGCGGCAACCCCACGCTGGAGGCCGAGGTGCATACCGACGGCGGTTGCCTGGGCCGGGCGGCAGTGCCGTCCGGGGCATCGACCGGCGCGCACGAGGCAGTGGAGTTGCGCGACGGCGGTGACCGTTACCTCGGCAAGGGGGTGAGCCAGGCCGTGGCCAGCGTCAACGGTCCGATAGCCGATGCGCTCAAGGGCATGGATGTAACCGATCAGCAGGCCATCGACCGCAGGCTGATCGAGCTTGACGGCACCGACAACAAGTCGAAGCTCGGCGCGAATGCGCTGCTGGGTGTGTCGCTGGCCTCTGCCCACGCCGCCGCCCACGGTCAGGGCAAGTGGCTTTGGGAACATCTGGTCGAGTCCAATGGCCGCACCCCCGGCCTGCCGGTGCCGATGATGAACATCCTCAACGGTGGCGCGCACGCCGACAACCGGGTCGATATCCAGGAATTCATGATCATGCCGGTGGGTCTGCCCGACTTTCCGTCGGCGCTGCAGGCCGGTACGGAAGTCTTTCATGCACTCAAGTCCATCCTGCGCCAGCGCGGCCTCAACACCGCCGTGGGTGACGAGGGCGGCTTTGCCCCAGACCTGTCGTCCAACGAGGCCGCACTCGAACTCCTGATGACGGCGATCGCGGAAGCGGGCTACTCGGCTGGCGACGAGATTGCGCTGGCTCTGGACGTGGCCTCCAGCGAATTCTGCCGCGACGGTCAGTACGTGCTCGATGCCGAGGGCCGCGCATTCGACTCGGCCGGATTTACCGACTACCTCGCCGAACTGGTTGGCCGCTACCCGATCATTTCCATCGAGGACGGCATGGACGAGGAAGACTGGGAAGGCTGGAAACTGCTGACCGAGCGCCTCGGTGAGCAGGTGCAACTGGTAGGCGACGACCTGTTCGTGACCAATACCGCCATTCTAAAGCGTGGTATCGACGAGGGCATAAGTAATGCCATCCTGATCAAGCCAAACCAGATCGGTACGCTGACCGAAACGCTGGAAGCCATCGACATGGCGCGCGAGGCGGGCTTTGGCACCATCATCTCGCATCGCTCCGGCGAGACCGAGGACGTCACCATCGCCGACCTGGCGGTGGCCACCGACGCCGGTCAGATCAAGACCGGCTCACTGTGTCGTTCGGACCGGGTAGCCAAGTACAACCAGCTGCTGCGCATCCACACCCGTTTGGGTGACCGGGCACGTTATTCCGGCAGCGATGCCATTTTCCAGCGACGCTGAGGGTGGATGACACATGACCGGGGGTCCATCACGCCAGTTGAGGCTGGATGATGTTTTGCTGGCCTATCAGCGTGGCAACGCTGTGCAGGCTGAGCAGATGTGTCGGCAACTTGCAGAACTTCAGCCACAAGATGATCAGGTCCATCTGACCCTGAGTGGCCTGCTGCTCCATCGCCAGGCCTTTGCCGAGGCGCTGCAGGTGCTGGAAGAGGCTATCAGGCATTACCCGGATCATGCCCGCTTGCTGGCCAATCAATCAATTGCTCTGCGTGGTGCCGGTCAGCTCGACGCAGCGGTGAAGGTGGCGCAGCGCGCCTGTCAGATCGAACCAGGTCTTTTGTCGAGCTGGAATGCGCTTGGCGTCGCCCTGATGGAATCCGAACGATTCGATGAGGCGGAGTCCAGCCTGCGCAAAGGGCTTGAACATCATCCTGGTGATGCGCGGTTGATGCATCATCTCGGTCAGGCTGTCGCAGCCCAGGGGCGCCATGCGCAAGCAATGGAAACCCGTGCGGCGGTCGCCCGGGCCGGCACGACCAAGGGCAGAGAAGCGGCCCAAATGGTTTCTCGAGGACAGCTGGGCCTTGCTGAACAGACTTATCGCGAGGCGATTCGACTGCATCCTGAAGATGCCGTCAGTCATTCGGGGCTGGGATGTCTGCTGTTACGCCTGGGCCGCACTGAAGAAGCACTTCTCAGTTTGCAGCGGGCACTTGCGCTGGCACCCGATGATCCGGTGAGCCAACATTTTCTTGCTGCTGCGCGTGGTGAAACACCAAACCATGCTGATTGCGACTATGTACGGAATGTTTTCGACGCATACGCCGATCAATTCGATGAGCACCTCCTTGAACAACTGGATTACCGTGTTCCCGAGGGGCTTGCTCATCTGCTCGGTGTGCATTGTCCGGAGCGGCTCGGCGAGGTGCTGGACCTCGGCTGCGGGACAGGTCTGGTCGGCGAATGTCTGGCGGCTCAATCAGGTGCAATTGATGGTGTTGATCTCTCAACGGAGATGCTGTTGAAAGCACGTGGGAAGGGGGTTTATCGAGATCTGCACCAGGCTGATATCGGAGAGTTCGTCGCACAGGCGGATCGCAAGTGGGACACCGTGCTTGCGGCCGATGTGTTCATCTATTTCGGTGACGTGAAAGCGCTTTTCAGGCATCTGCATGACTGCATGGAAGCAGGTGGCTGGCTCGCTTTCTCGGTTGAATCCAGCGACCGGACCGGCCTGTCCCTCAACCCGGCCAGCGGTCGCTATCAGCACGGTCGGAATTATCTCGAACAGGCTCTCGATGCAGCCGATTTCCAATCCTTTGAATTCAAAGACACGACCATTCGCCGTGAGCTTGGACAGCCTATTGCAGGCTGGCTCGTTATCGCACAGCGCTCCTGAATCAACGCCGTTGCGCGTGTCTCTCATGCAACAACCCCCTCAGGTCTGCCACAGAGGCACAGACCCGGGGCTTCCCTTTCAACCTCTGTGGGCTCCGTGCCTTTGCCGGGGCTTGCTTAATCCACGTCGAGCTTCTCGAGAATGGCAGTGACGATATCGTTCATGGTCAGGATGCCTGTCAGCTTGTTGTTGGAGGTCACGATCAGGCGCTTGACGTCGAACTGCAGCATCAGGGTCACGGCGTGGCGCACCTCGAGTTCCTCGGGCACCGACAGGGCCGGCTTGGTGGCAATGTCGTAGACATTGAGCAGGTCGATGTCGCCTTCCTCGGCGATGATGGTCCGTAACAGCGTGGTGTAGGTGAGGATGCCAAAAGCGTCACCTTTCGAGCGCTTGTCGACAACCAGCGATTTGACGCCGTGCTTGCGCATGGAATGCATGGCTTCGCGCAGGTTGGCCATCGGACCGATGGTGATCACTTCGCTGACCATCAGTTCCTTGACCAGCCGGCGGGAATCTTCGTTGCTCATGTTGGATAGCCTCTAGAGTTCGTCTTCCAGCTTGCGGGTGAACTGGTCCACTTCGCGGATATCGATGCCGCCCAAGTGTTCCAGGGGTATGGTAAAGGCAATGCCGCGATCGTCGTTGTCGAGATCCAGTTCCCTCGTCAGGCACTTGAGTACCTTGACCGAGAGCTTCTTCTCGAGCACGAACATCACCACCGACTGCGCACCCTCGTAGGTCAGGCCGAAAAAGGTTTTCTTCGAGTCGGCGGTCAGGCCGCGGGCATTGAGGATGGTGGCCGCACCGGCACCGCTGTCGCGGGCGATGTCGATGGCCTTGTCTTCCATTTCTTCGGCGAGAATGGCGACGAGTACGGAAAATTTCATGATGAACGACCTCGCTTGGCGATGAGTTCTGTAAGGATGGCGTAGAGCATGACACTGACGATCGGAAAGATCGAGGCGAATGCGATCAGCCCGAATCCGTCGATGAGGATGTTTCGCCCCTCGATGTGTGTGGCCAGGCCGATGCCCAGCGCGGTGATCAGGGGGACGGTGACCTCGGAGGTGGTCACCCCGCCCAGATCGAAGGCCAGCGCGACGATGTATTTCGGCGTCAGCGCGGTAAGAATGATGACCAGCGTGTAGCCGGCAATGATGTACATGTGGATCGAATCGCCCGAGATGATGCGATGCACGCCGATGGTAATGCCGACCGCCACGCCCAGCGCGACGACCAGGCGGATGATGTTGCCGCGAATCCGGCCGCTGGCGGCCTGTTCGGCCTTGTTGCCCACCGCGATCAGTGCCGGTTCGGCCATGGTGGTGGCAAAGCCGATGGCAAAGGCGAACAGGTAGACCCAGATGATACGGTCATGCGCGATCAGCTGTTCGGCCATGGATTCGCCGATCGGGAACAGGCCCAACTTCAGTCCGACGACGAAGGCGTAAAGGCCGACGATCACCAGCAGGAAGCCGAACACCACCGATGGCAGCCTCGGGACCCTTTTGCGGATGACAGCGAACTGGAAGATCAGGATGACGAGAATGATCGGGGCGACATCGCGCACCATGCCGACCAGGTCGGTCAGCAGTCCGGTTGCCGAGGTCGGGATATCGACGCTGTCGTCGGCGGCAAGCGCGGTGGCACCATTGTCGACTTGCGCGGTTGCGTCGCCAAATGTGAAGACCACGACGCCGTAGAGTTGCACGGTAATCATCGGCACCATGACCGACAGTGCGACCAGTCCGAAACCGTCGGTGAGCGGGTTGCGACCACGAATGGAGGCGGCCAGGCCCAGCCCGAGGGCCGCGATCAGCGGTACGGTGACGATGTTGGTGGTTACGCCGCCGGAATCGTAGGCCAGGCCGACAATCTCTTCAGGCGCGAAGAAGGTGACCGTGACCACGGTCAGATAACCGCCGATCATCATCCAGTGCAGCGGCAGGCCGAGGATGATGCGCAGCACCCCCACGGCCACCACGGCGCCGACCGAAGTCGCGACCAACACACGAAGAACGAACGGGTCGATACGCCCCTCGCTGATGGTTTCGGCCTGCTCGGCCACGGCAATCAGGGCCGGTTCGGCGATCACCGCCGAAAAACCCATGAAAAAACCGAAGATCATCAACCACGGCAGCGAGCCCTTGGCCGCGAATTCGTCGGATAGGCTGTGCCCGATGGGAAAGATCCCCATCTCCAGGCCTTGGAGGAACAGGGCCACACCCAGTACCACGATGCCGAGGCCGATGAGCATCGAGCCAAGCCCGTCGGGCATCTGCTGCAGGACCAGAAACTGGAATACTCCCACCACGATGACGATCGGCAGGAGATTGCGCAGGGAGTGGAGCAGTGTGTCGAAGAACTGCGACCACAGCTTGCCCGCCGATGAGCTCTGGCCGCTACTCACCGTTGTGGATACTCGCGGTCGGTGGGCAAGTGCCCAGGGGCAGCGAACTGATCTGAAGGGTGCATCATCGAACGCGCGCCTGGTTTCAAGTGAACGGTTTCCGGTGGGCGAGTACCCGGATTCTAACCAAGTACGCAGAACAGATGCAGGGCTGTGGCTTCCGCGCACAATTGATTCGCATCAAGGCAGCAGCGGACGCAAGCGAATATCGTTTACCTCTGCGCTCAATATTTGCAAATGCAAATCGTTCTCGTTAAAATTCACGCCCCTGAAGGACAGAGTGATCCAGATGCGTCTTGTTGTTTCAGTACTGTTGCTGGTGGCGCTTGCGGCCTGCGGTGAGCCGCCCGCCAATGAATCGACCGCGCCCGAATCGGGCCAGGCCCGGGTGGTGGTCTATACCTCCCGCCAGCCCTACCTGATCGAGCCCCTGTTCGAGCGCTACACGGCCAAGACCGGGGTATCTGTCGACTTTACAAGCGACAATGAAGCATCTCTGATCGAGCGCCTGGCAGCCGAGGGGTCGCGCACCCAGGCCGACCTGTTCATGACGGTGGATGCCGGCAATCTCTGGCACGCCGCCGAGCGGGGCTTGCTGCAACCGGCCGCATCCGATCGGCTCAAACAGCGTATTCCCGCAACGCTGGCCGATACCGACGATCAATGGTACGGCCTGTCGGTCAGGGCCCGGACCATCGTTTTTCATCCCGACCGCGTCGACCCCGGAGAGCTTTCGAGCTACGAGGACCTGGCCGATGAGCGCTGGTCCGGTCGCCTGTGCCTGCGCACCTCGCGCAAGGTCTACAACCAGTCGCTGGTCGCGTTGCTGATCGAGCATCATGGCGAGGAGCGGGCCGAGGAGATCGTACGGGGCTGGGTTGCCAACCTTGCTACCAACCCGTACTCCTCGGATACCCAGACCATCGAGGCGGTGGCTGCCGGTCAGTGCGATGTGGCCATCGTCAACAGCTATTACCTGGGCCGCCTGCTGGCCGAGGGCCCTGACTATCCCGTCGAGCTGTTCTGGGCGAACCAGGACACATCCGGTGTGCATGTCAACATCTCGGGCGCTGGCATCACCCGCCATGCCCCGCGGCCCGACCAGGCCCGGGCACTGCTGGAATGGCTGGCCTCCGAGGAAGCCCAGGGCGAGTTCGCCGAGCGCAACCTCGAGTTTCCTGCCAATCCGGACATCGAGCCCCAGGGGGTGGTGGCTGCATGGGGTGACTACCGGGCCGATGACACGCCGCTGACGGTGGCCGGGGAACGCCAGGCCCAGGCCGTGCGCCTGATGGATCGTGCAGGCTATCGTTGACCACGTGATTGAATGGCGGTGGCCGCGCGTCAACCGCCGCTGGCTGGTCTGGCCATTGCTGGCTCTGGTCGGCCTGCCGCTGTTCATGCTGGTGGCTGCCTGGCTCGCACCCCAGCCCGAGGTCTGGTCCCACCTGTCGGCCCACATGCTGCCGCGCCTGGTGCGTCACACCATTCTGATGCTGGTCGTGGTCGGGCTGGGCGTGGGGGTGCTGGGTGTGGCGCTGGCCTGGCTGTCGGCCTGTTGCGAGTATCCGTTGCGCCGCGTTCTCGATCCCCTGCTGGTTCTGCCGCTGGCTTTTCCCACTTACGTGCTGGCTTTCGTCTACCTGGGCGTGCTCGATTACAGCGGCTCCTTGCAGAGCCAGTGGCGAGCGTGGTTCGATGTCTCGCCGGCGATGCTGCAAGCACTCAGTCAGCCGGGCGGTGTGCTGCTCATTCTGGTGCTGGCGTTTTATCCCTACGTTTACCTCCTCGCCCGAGCCTCGTTCATTGGCGGCGGGCTGGCTGCGTTTGAGGCCTCGCGAAGCCTAGGGCAGGGACCGGTGCGGACCTTTCTGAAAGTCAGTCTCCCGATGGCGCGCCCGGCCCTCGTGGCCGGCCTGGCGCTGGCGCTGATGGAGTCGCTGGCCGATTTCGGCGCCGTGGCCATTTACGGATTCGATACCTTCACCACCGCTATCTATCGCACCTGGCTGGGTATGTTCAATCTCACCGCAGCCGTGCAGCTGGCATCCATCCTGATGCTGTTCGTGCTGGTGTTGCTGGCCGCCGAGCGTTTCAGTCGTTCGCCGCAAGGCAATCGGCCGGAGCGTCGTCCCACCGGCCACCGCATCCGTCTCCAGGGTGGTTGGGGGTGGGCGGCCATGCTGTTCCAGGCAACGGTTGTTCTGGTGGCTGTCATCGCACCGCTGGTGCAGCTGTTGATCTGGGCCTGGCCTGGCCTGCCGGATATCGTCTCGGCCGGGATGCTGCGGGTGATAGGCAACACCATGTTGCTGGGGCTGGTGGGGGCGATCACCGTGCTGGTTGGCGGGGTTCTGCTGCTGTTTGCCACCCATCGCACTTCGGGTCGGCAAACGCTGTTCGGTGAGGTCGCTGCGCTCGGCTACGCCATTCCCGGCACGGTGCTGGCCGTGGCCATCATGCTCGCCTTCATTCGATTTGATCAATTCGCCGGCACGGCCCTGGCCGGCGGGCTGGGGGCGCTCATCCTCGCCTACTTGATCCGTTTCCTGCGGGTGACCTGGGGGCCGCTGGATGGTGTGGCCTCGCGGATTCGCCCCGAGTACGTGGAGGTGGCGCGCAGCCTGGGCGTTCCAAAGTACGAGCGTCTGTGGCGGGTCAACCTGCCGCTGATCTGGCCCGGCCTGGTTACCGCCTTTCTGCTCGCGCTGGTCGAGATCGCCAAGGAAATGCCGGCCACTTTGCTGCTTCGGCCCTTTGGCTGGGACACCCTGGCGGTACGTATCTACGAACTGACCACCGAGGGGCAGTGGCAGATGGCGGCCGTGCCGTCGCTGGTGCTGGTCGTGCTGGGCGCCATCCCGGTGGTGGTGCTGATTCGGCGTGCGTCGGTGTTGAGATGAGGGTTAAAAGGGAAAACGTGAAACGTAAAACGGGGGCAATGATCGCGGTTTCGATCCCGCGAGTGCTGGCCAATGGCATGCTCCTCGCCATTGGCCCATGCAAATGATCGAAGCCCGAGTCGCATCCCCTGTTTTCCGTTTC
>SKXY01000173.1 GCA_007128175.1 Wenzhouxiangella sp.
TAGCCCGTTAGCCCGTTAGCCCGTTAGCCCGTTAGCCCGTTAGCCCGTTAACCCGTTAACCCGTTAACCGTCTCAACCGATGCCCGGTTCCGTTCGTGGCCGGGTTGGGCTAGGATCAGACCCATGATCGTCCTGACCGCATTCTGGAAGCGCCCGCTCGTCATGCTGCTGTTGATTGCGCTGGCCATCGGCGGCGGGGTTTGGCTGGCCATGGATCGGCCAATGCCCGACGACTGGCAATGGCCTTGGGGTGAAACGGAAAGCGGTCCGGAAATCCGCTTGCCGGAGTTCCTGCGTCAGAACGGCAGACTCTCGCCCGACCGCATCTTCTGCGCCGAATCACCCGAAACCGGCGTATGCCGCTGCATCCGCCCGGACGGCTCTCGGCCCGACATCAGCGAAGAAGAATGCCGCCGCCGGGCACGTGAGTCGATCACGACGGCTGAAGATTGAGGCCGCAACGCCGGCCATACGCGCCGCCACTCTCCAGCGCAACGCTTCTCAAGCCGCATTGCGGCGCTAGGCCGGCCTACTTCGCTGGCGGGCGCGGTCGTACTATCACTTGAACCAGTCCGGATCGGGCTCGGCACAAACGATGAACGACGGATTGATGATCGACTCGCGAGCGTTGTAGCTCAGCGGTTCGCCGGTCTCGAAGTTGAGTACCTGGCCGCCGGCCTCATCGACCACGGCATGCGCGGCGCAGGTGTCCCACTCGCTGGTCGGGCCCAGGCGAGGATAGAGATCGGCCGTGCCGTCGGCAACCAGGC
Organism: Wenzhouxiangella sp.; assembly: GCA_007128175.1. Lineage (GTDB taxonomy): Bacteria > Pseudomonadota > Gammaproteobacteria > Xanthomonadales > Wenzhouxiangellaceae > Wenzhouxiangella. Next base: position 771 of record SKXY01000173.1, read on the forward strand.
AGAGCTTGAGCGAGCTGCCCATCACCACCGTCTCGGTCTCGCCCAACTTGCCGACGAACTCGTCGAACTCCGGCGTGTTGTGGGAGCGGCTGCCGACCACCTTCAACGGCTTGCCGGCTTGCAGTGACTGCACCTGCAGTTTCTGAGGCGTCTTCTTGCCGTCCTGGCGCCAGGCACCCTCGTGCCGCGCGGCGTAATACCAGCGCTGCAGAGCCGGCGCGTAGACTACGCCCAGAATCGGCTTGTTGTCGCGCACCAGCCCAATATTGATGGTGAATTCGTCGTTGCGTTTTAGAAACTCGCGCGTGCCGTCGAGCGGATCGACCACCCAGCACTCGCGCCAGTACTTGCGCTTGCTCCAGTCCGAAAGATCCGATTCCTCGGCCATGACCGGCAGTTTGGGCGTGAGCTCCTGCAGCCGGGCCACCAGAATGCGGTTGGCGGCCAGGTCGGCTTCGGTCAACGGGCTGTCATCGTCCTTGTACTCGGTTTCAAAGCCCTTGCCGCGACTGTAGACCTCCATGATCGCGGCACCGGCCTCGACGGCTGCCTTGCGGACATCGACCAACAATCTGCTCAGATCCATGATGTGTTCTCGCCTCCGGGAAAATTGAAACTTGCCTTGCATTCAGTGTAGCCGATGCATGCCGGTTGTCAGGCATCATCCAGCCACCGCGAAAAGGCATCGCGCAGCTCGGGATGCTTGCGACCGTACTCCACCGTGGCCTGCAGGAAGCCCAGCTTGGAACCGCAGTCGAAATGCCGTCCTTCAAACTGGTAGGCGTCAACCGCCTGCTCGGCCAGCAGCTCGGCAATGGCATCGGTGATCTGGATCTCGCCGCGGTGATCGGGATGGGTGTGTTCCAGGATGTCGAAGATGCGCGAAGAGAGCACATAGCGACCGACCACGGCCAGGTTCGAAGGCGCCTCGGCAGGGTCCGGCTTTTCGACGATGCCCCTGAGCCTGCCGACGCGGCCGTCGAAGGCGGCAACGTCGACCACGCCGTAGGAACTGGTCTTCTCGCGCGGCACTGTTTCGACGCTGATCACCGACGAACCGGTATCACGGTGATGACGCACCAGCTGGGCCAGCACCGGATCGTCACCGTTGTCAATCAGATCGTCGGGCAGGATGATGCCGAAGGCCTCTTCGTTGACCAGCGAGCGCGCGCAGGCAATGGCATGACCCAGACCCAGCGCCTGGCTCTGGCGGACATACAGGCATTCCACCCCGGCCGGCAGGACCGCGCGTGCCGTCTCGAGCAGTTCATGCTTGCCGCGATTTTCCAGCTCGGTCTCGAGTTCGTAAGCGGTGTCGAAATGATCCGCGATCGCGCCCTTGGTGCGACCGGTGACAAAGACCAGCTTGCGCGCACCGGCGGCCACCGCCTCCTCGACGGCATACTGGATCAGGGGCTTGTCGACGACGGGAAGCATTTCCTTCGGCACCACCTTGGTGGCGGGAAGAAAACGAGTACCCAGGCCGGCGACGGGAAAGACGACTGTTTCGATGCCTGAAGTCATGATTCGGGGTGCTTGCCTTGGCCAGGCTTCATGGTAGCGGAAACGGGGAATTCGGTTTCCGGTTTCCGGTTTCCGGTTTCCGGTTTCCGGTTTCCGGTTTCCGGTTTCCGGTTTCCGGTTTCCGGTTTCCGGTTTCCGGTTTCCGGTTTCCGGGTTCCGGGTTCCGGGTTCCGGGTTCCGGGTTCCGGGTTCCGGGTTCCGGGTTCCGGGTTCCGGTAAACAGAATTCAGGAGTTGTCGGCGGGTTCAGTCGAACGGATTCAGTCGCAAGCCTCACTGGAACCACTGCACAGTCGAATCAATCCGGCCCATACCAGAAGCCCGCCCGGAAACCGGAA
>SKXY01000171.1 GCA_007128175.1 Wenzhouxiangella sp.
ACTGGGATGTCTCCAGTGTAACTGATATGGATGGAATGTTCGAACAGGCTGCCAATTTTAATCAGGATATCGGGAACTGGGATGTTTCTTTGGTCACGGATATGAGACATATGTTTGAAGGCGCTGTCTCTTTCAACCAAGACATTGGAGGCTGGGATGTTTCATCGGTCGTTACAATGGAATCAATGTTTGATGGTGCCACCTCCTTCAACCAGGATATCGGAGGCTGGAATGTATCATCTGTAACAATTATGCAAAGTTTGTTTCGTGATGCCTCAGCGTTTGATCAGGATCTTGGAAATTGGGATGTGACAAATGTACTACCTGCAAATCAACAACCTCCATTTCATAGTATGAGTAACATGCTCAACAACTCCGGCCTGTCGGTGGCCAACTACGATGCCACCCTCATCGGCTGGGCCGGGCAATCAGTACAGTCGAATGTATCCCTGGGGGCAACCGGACTGGAATACTGCGCCGGGGCAACAGCCCGTGATGATTTAATCAACAATGATGGCTGGACCATTACCGGTGATGCGCTGCAGACGGGGTGTAGTGTGCCCGGAGCATTTGTGACCACCTGGCAGACCGATCATACCGGTACGTCAAATGACGATCAAATAACCATCCCTATTGAAGGTACAGGCTATAACTTTACCGTGGATTGGGGTGATGGAAATTCCACCGACTGGCAGGACGGCGATGACATCAACGATTTGACCCACACCTACGTTTCCACCGGAACCTACACCGTTGCGATCACCGGTGATTTTCCACGTATCTACTTTAATAACGATGGCGACAAAGATAAAATCCTTTCCGTAGAGCAGTGGGGCGACATTGCATGGACAAGTATGGAGGGCGCATTTCACGGCGCTTCTAACCTGGAGATCAACGCTTCTGATGTGCCGGATTTGAGCGGGGCTTCCTCATTGCAGGAGATGTTTCGTGCTGCCTCGTCAATGACCGGGGCCGGAGCCAATTGGAACTGGGATGTTTCTAACATAACGAATATGGCAGGAACATTTCTCTTTGCAAGTTTTTTTGACGGGGAGGTTAGTAGCTGGGACGTCTCCAATGTGCAGACTATGTCAGAAATGTTTCTAGGAGCTGAAACATTTAACCAGGATATAGGAGGCTGGGTAACTGAAAACGTGACCAGTATGTTTGCGATGTTCACTGATGCAGATACATTCAATCAAGACATTGGAGATTGGGACGTTTCATCGGTAACGACTATGGAGGGAATGTTTTGGAATGCTGCATCATTCAACCAAAACATTGCAAACTGGGATGTTTCCAGTGTTACACATCTGAATGTGATGTTCCAAAACGCTGATGCTTTTAACCAGGATATTGGGAACTGGGATGTCTCGGAAGCTATTAATATGGCGGGAATGTTTGCCGGTACTTCCAATTTTAACCAAGACATCAGCATGTGGGATGTTGCACAGGTAGCTCAAATGAACCTGATGTTTGCTTCGAATAGTGCTTTTGACCAGGATCTTGGCAACTGGAATATTGGCAATGTTATTGACATGGACGATATGCTCAACAACTCCGGCCTGTCGGTGGCCAACTACGATGCTACACTCATCGGCTGGGCCGGGCAATCAGTACAGCCGAATGTATCCTTGGGGGCAGACGGGCTGGAATACTGCGCCGGGGAAGCAGCTCGTCAGTCTTTGATTGATCCGCCCAATGACTGGACCATTACAGGAGATGCACTGGAGGCCGGGTGTGATCCGCTTTCGGGAGAGGACCAGCGGGTTCTTGCGAGCAATCAAAGTGATTATTCTTTTTCGGGAAGTGATTTTGGTATCGGAAATCCCGCTTTCTCTGCTAAAATCGAAACCCTACCGGCCGGCGGAACCCTGCTCTTTGAAGGAAACCCCGTCTCCGCCGGTGATGAGATCCTGGTATCTGACCTGAATGACGACAAACTAACCTGGGATGCCGGCTCAAACAGCCACGGTTATGATTTTACCTCGTTTGAGTTCCGGATAGCGGACGATATGAACAACGAAAGCAACGATGCATATACCATGAGCATCGACCTGGCCACCGCAGCCGCGGAACTGGCCCACAATGGCGAAGGCTGGCGCCTGTTGACCAGCCCCGCCACCGGCGAGACCGTTGCCGGGTTCCTCAATCCGATCTGGACCCAGGGGGTTCCCGGTTCCAATAATCCGGGGGCTTCTTCTCCAAATGTGCTTCGGCTGGATCAGGCCAATTACCAGTGGCAGGCGGTCCCCGATATGAGCGACGCCATCGGGGTGGGAGAGGGCCTCTTGGTCTATGTGTTCGATGATGACAACAACAACGGCACCCCGGACGGATTCCCCAAAACCCTCACGTCGCTTGAGCAGTGGGAACCGCTGGACGGGACGTTTTCCTACAGCGGGCTGTTTTACGATCCCAACCAGGGCCCCGAGGGAGACAGCCACTTCCTGGTTGCCAATCCGCACCCGGTTTCGGTGGATTTCTGCGAATTCAGCGAAACGAACATTGCGGGAGCCGTCAACATCTGGGATCCGGCGGCCAACGGCGGCAACGGTGACTTCATCGACCTGAACTGCGCCGCTGAGAACGTACACATTGCCCCCTTCCAGGCCTACTGGATTCA
>SKXY01000153.1 GCA_007128175.1 Wenzhouxiangella sp.
GGCTGGATCGAAAACACCAGCTGGTGTGGCTCGGCGGCCACGATGGTGTAACTGCTCGTGTCCTGGCTGCCGTCGTTGTTTTCATCACCGCCGTAGATTGCCGTGATGGTCTTTGTCCCGACCGTCGTCGAGGTCAGCTGACAGCTGCCCAAACCACCGCTCAGGGTGATCTGACAATCATTACCGTCGCCATCGTCAATCTCGACCGTGCCGGTCGGACCAAAGCCGTCAACGTCCACGCTAACCGTATAGGACTCATGCACAGTCTGCTCGTCGGACGGATTGATCTGGGTGATCATCGTCGTCGAGCTTGCCTCGGTGATGTAGTAGCTGACGGTATCAATGCTGCCACCGTGACTGTCATCACCCGAGTAGGTCGCCGTGATCGTCTTGCTGCCCACCGTCGTCGAGGTCAGTGAGCAGCTGCCGCTACCACCCGAAAGCGTGACCTGGCAGGAACCGCCGGTACCGTCATCGACATCGACTGTGCCAGTCGGGTTGTCACCGGTGACCGTCACCGTCACGGTGTAGCTCTCACCCACCGTCTGGCTGTCCGACGGGCTGATGCTGTCGATGCTGGTCTCCGAATCGGCTTCGCTGATGATCAGCGTGCCGGTGGCATCGTCGCCGGTGTAGTTGTCGTCGGTGATGGTCGCGACCACGGCGTACTCGCCCACGTCACTCGGCGCTTCAGTGGAACCGTCGTAGGTCACGCTGTAGGACACACCTTCCGGATCGGTCGTTACCGTCACCGGCTTGGGATCACCGTCCCAGGTTTGTTCGAGATCAGACAGGGTCAGCGTGGCTGAAGCCGGCTCGATGGTGAACGTATCGCTCGCCGAGCCTACGTAGTTCGGCTCGGTGATCGTCGCCACCACCGCGTAGTTGCCGGCATCGGTCGGCTCGTCGGTCGAACCGTTGTAGGTGACCTCGTAGGACAAGCCTTCCGGATCGGTAGTCACCGTGACACCCAGCGGATCACCCGTGTAGTTCTGGGTCAGATCGCTCAGGGTGACCTCGGCGGTGAGGTTGGTGATATCGAACACATCGCTGGTATCGCCAGTCAATTCTTCGGCGACATCGGCTGCAATCAGCTGGTAATCCGTAGCCGCCGTGTCCACACCCAGGTCGGCAAAGGTGGCGACGCCGTCAACGACCGTCACCGTCGTGGTCCCAGACAGTTCGGCACCGGCTTCGCCACCGACAAGCGTCAGTTCGACCTGGGTCGAATTGTCGCTCGCATCGACGACACCGGAGGCATCCTGCACCTCGACGGTGACCGGCGGCTCGATCGTGACACCGACATCGGTTGATTCCGGCTGAACACCAAATGCAAGCTGCGTGGCCACCGGCGGAGTCACGTCCAGCGTGACCGGGACCTCGACGACCGGGTTGACAGGGTCATTGCTGTCAACGCATAGCATGGCCTCATAGAGATCCTCGGCCAGGCCGGTGCTGTCGAAACTGACGATGACATCTTCGCTCTGACCGGAGTCGGTCACCCCTGAATCGGGCATGACCGTCAGCCACGGTATGTCTTCGGGGTTATCGCAACCCAGTGTCGCTTGAGGCTGCGTCACGCTGACTGAGTCAATGCCGATGTAATTGCTGTTGGTACCATCGGGCCCGGCATCGGTGACGTGATACCGGAAAGCGAAGCGCCCGCTGGCAGCACCGTCTGGCAAGTCCGAAAGAGTGACCGTGAACTCGGCCCAGGCTTCCGGATAACCTCCAATGGCCAGGGTTTCGTTAACGCTGAGCAGGAGCTCGTCGAAGTCACCGACATCGGTCGCGGCGGTACCGGCATCGGTACTAGCACCAGCGGTACTCAGGCGCACTTCCAGGCGATCGGGCCAGCCGCTGTCCGCCGGCACCCGGGTCCAGAATCGAAGTTCGGTGCCTTCGTTGAGTGCGATTTCCGGCGTCATCAGCCAGTTGCTGATGGTGCCGGTGGCACCGTCGGTATTGGCATAGTTGGCGCCGATGTAAGAGTCTATCGGGCCTTCATGGGCTTCGAATACTGTGTCACTGCCCTGGAACCAGGCCGTACCGCCCTGCGGGTCACTGTTGTTCTGCAGCGACCAGCCGCCCCCCGGCAAGGTGGCGATATCCTCGAATCCTTCTGACCAGTCACCTGCAAGGTGGCCGCTCTGAGGCTGGGCATGCACACGGGTCGTGGCCGGGTCATCACCGGCATCGATGATCTGGTCGCGGGACCCGCCAGTAGGCGCATTGAAATCAGCGACTGAACGCGCAAAAGCCGCCGGATAGGCCTGCTGGATATTCCAGATCAGTTCGGCCGTGCCGGCCTCGTTGGAAATCGTCAGCAGGTCGTCGCCGCTCTCATCGGCCGGCATGGTCATTGCCAGGCTGGTGGGAATCACCTCGATGACCGGCTCCCCGGCAATTTCGAATGTCAGCGCCGAGCTGGTTCCGCCGCCGGGCGAAGGGTTGAACACGGTTACATCGACGATATCGGGATCGGTCAACTCGGACTCAGGCACCAGTGCCTGCAGTTCATTTTCGTCGATAAAGGTGGTGACCAGGTTCAGACCATCGAAACGCACTACCGAGCCGGACACGAAATCGCTGCCGGTCACGGTCAACGTCAGGTCGGCGCTTCCTGCTTGTACTGAATCGGGATCGAGTGTCGTGATCGCCGGCACGGGGTTGGGTTCACCGGACACGATCAACTCGACCGGTACCACGACAACAGGTGTTTCCGGATCGTTGGAAAGCACGCAGATATCAGCCTGGTAGGTATCTTCGGTCAGGCCGGTGGAGTCGACCGTGACCGTGACCACTTCAGCGTTGCCCGGATTTACGATCCCATCCATGGGCGCGAGATCCAGCCAGCCGACATCGGCCGGGTTGTCACATTCGGCCAGCGGGGTCTTGTGCAGCACGACGGTCACGTCGGACCAGTTCATGGTGGCGCCGCCGCTCCAGTCATGCGTGAACTGGAAGCTCCAGTCGCCAAGGTCACTACTATCGAAGACACCCGAATGATCGCTGTCGTAGGTGCCGTCCTCGGCCGATCCGTCGCCCTGGAAGTCCCAATCATTTTCAACGTTGTCAAAACCGCCGACATCGAAGGATGAGCCATCGGGAGCGGTCATCACCATTTTCATGTCGGACGCCCAGTCTGCATTTCCGGACACCCCCGTGACCGAGCCCTGGAAAGAGAATCCGTTGACTTCGCCGCGTGTGGTCTCGCCACCGGGGATGTCGAACGTTTCAGTTGCGCCTCCGCCGCTTACCGAAAAGTCGGGAACCGCGAGCGTCTCATCAACATTCGTACCGGCCTCTGAAATTGACCATTCAAGGTTCTCGCTGCCGATGTTGGCGATATCCATGGTCTGGCTATCGCCGGCATCAGGTGGAACTGAGAAACTGACTGCGGCAGGCGAGACAGCGACAGCCGGCGCCAGTGCGATAAGCGCTTCGTCAGACTGGTCCGACTCGCATCCACTGTCGGCATGCACGGCGGTCACCACGTAGTAATAGCTCTCGCCGCTGTCCACGCTGGTATCGCTGAAGGCAGTAGCAGTCACATCGGTGGCCAGCAAATCGTAGGGCCCACCCGAGTCGTCGGCGCGATAGACGTTGTAACTGTCGGCCTGGGCGACCTCGTTCCAGTCGAGATCGACCTGTCCGGCCGTTTCCACCGTCGCCGTCACTCCGGTCGGCGCACCAAGGTCGGAACAAACAAAACCGGTTGCAATGGCGGAGTCTTCGTTGGAGAAATCCGACTCGCAGGATGGCTCGTTGAATGCGGTGACGACGTAGAACTGCTCCTCTCCGGCCGTCACCGGGCTGTCGGTGTGGGCAGTCGTTTCCACGCCCTGGGCCACCAGGTCCCAGGGGCCGCCGGAAGTGGCCGAACGATAGACGTTATAGCTGTCGGCTGTGACTACGTCCCAGGCCAGATCGATGGCATTGTCGGTGGTCGCTGCAGATGCCGAGAGCCCAACCGGAACACCGGGGTCGTCGCAGGCCGAGCCGAACGTTCCGGAGTAGACAACGGCAAAATCCTGTCCGCTCAGACCTGGCGGATTGGTTGCCGTACTGACCGAGGTCACCTCGACATTCCAGGTGCCAGTCGCCGGATTTTCCACGTAGACGTTTTCGACGTTGTTGACGTCATCACGACCCGCCGGGTTGGCCTCGGACCAGGCACCGTTGAACTGATTGCCGCGATAAACCGTTCCGTCCGGCGCGGTCACGATCAGATCGAGGTCGTTGACCAGGCAGTCACTGCATCCAGGCGCACCGGGCACATCGGTCCAGGTGACCGTGACACGGAACGGTTCGTCCGATGAGCCGACAACGACGTCGGTATCCCAGCTCTGCCCGGTCGAGAGGTGATCCACCTCGTCCTGGTCGAAGTAAACGATATGACCGTTTTCCGGGCCTTCGATGGCCTTGCGGGCATTGATACGTCCCCAGCCCTGGTCCATGGAAGGGAAACCAAAGCCCATGTCGGTGGCCGTATTGATCAGCGTGCCACGCACCAGTGCCGGGCTGGGCCAGCCACCGAACGTGTCGTTGTAGTACTGGTAGAACAGGGTGGCCGCACCGGCCACGACCGGACTGGCCATGGAGGTACCGGGGCTGGTGCAGTACTGGTCTCCCGTCCAGTCGCCATCCCAGCCACTGCAATCACCATCAAATGCACTTTCGGTGGACAAGACGTCCGTACCCGGCGCAACCACGTCGGGCTTGATCCGGCCCTGGGCCGGGCCGCGTCCGGAAAATGGTGCCAAAGCATTGATGTTCGGGTTGCTGCCGATGTATTCACCGCAGCGGTCGTTCTGGCTGGCGCCGACGGTAATGGCATTCTTGGCGTTGCCCGGCGTGCCGATGGTATTGCTGTCCGGCCCGTCATTGCCTGCAGCAAAGACGATGGTGTGTTCGATATTGCCCGGGTCGGAGGGGATGGCATCGCGCACGGCCAGTTCGACATCGACCGTGCTTGTGTTGTATTCATAAGTGCCGCCGTAGCCCCAGGAATTGTTGTTGAGCACGGCGCCACGTTCGGCATGCCACTCCATCATTGCCGGGATGCTGCCGATACCACCGTCGAACAGGTTGTTGTGCGTGACTTGCGCTTCCCAGGCCATGCCGCGCGCATCCGGCAGGGGCGTGGTCTGGTCGCCACAACCCGAGGTATTGGTCGGCGAAGGCGCCGCACCGCGGCCCAGGATGGTGCCGGTGACATGGGTGCCGTGTGCATCCCCCGGCGCTCCGAAAGGCCCCCCACCCCCCGGATTCTCCATTTCACCAATGGTGTCGACCACCGTTCCGGCGGGAAAATCGTCATGGGTGCGGTCCATGCCGGAATCATTGACCCCGGCGATCACACCGGCACCGGTGTATCCGAGCCCGGGATCGCTCCAGATCGGCTCGACGTTGACCATGTAATCCTTGGCGGCCAGGTTGTTGCGGGTCTCACGGGGGTACTCACCATGCACGAAAGCAACTTCCGGCACTTCTTCCAGCAAGCGAGCAATTCCGGGGGCACTGGCGCTGAACTGGGCGGCACGCTGGCCCTCGATGAATTCCGGGCCGCGCTGAAGAATGGCCAGGATGCGGGGATGCAATGATTCCGGCGCCACATCGGAATGCAGTTCCACCCGGACCAGTGCGCGCTCTCCGTCGGTACGCATGCCCAGGTCGGCAGGATCGGTGCGGCCGGCCACCCAGGACGCCACATCGGACGCCGTGCGCGTCTGTTCGGGCAAAGGCACGGCATGACGAATCACCGCCTCCCCTTCAGAGGTCACCATCGACGATGCCAGTTGCCGAACGGTGCCACTGTTGCCGCGCACCAGCAGGCCGTGCGGCCTGGCGGTGTCGACCAGCTTCAACTCTTCCGATGCGAGTTCGGCGCGCCAGTCAGGGTCCAGCGGACCGATCAACCCGAGCAGGAAGTAGCCGTCCTCATCGGCCGCGAGCGCACCCGGCGTTGCTTCCGATACATTGCCCGACCAGCCCCGGTAATTGATTCGTCCCGGATCCGCCAGACGGCTCGAGTGTCTCCGGACATCCGCCACAAGGCGGCCCGTCGGCACGGAGACCAGCAAGCGATCTTCGTACTCGTGCAGGATGGTTGCCGGCGAACGCAGCCGATCAGCGAATTCGATCGGCACCAGGTAATGGGAAAGGGAGGCTGATGAAGGGGAGACCGTGCCCGCCATCGAATGGGCCGACACGCCCGGGAGCGCGGAGAAAGCCGCTGGAATGGCGGCGAGCGTGAAGACAAAAGTGACCAGCAGTATGCTGATCAACCGGTTGCAAGCAACCGGCCGGGCGCGTTCAGGTGCTTTGGACATTGGACTTCCGATTTTGGTAATGATGCATTGCGATCACGAAGCAAGGCATCCCGCGTCAACCGACATGCACCAGGCATGTTGCAGACACAGCACAATCGCCACCGACTGATTTCTCGGTCGCTGTCCAACGCCACACCTGCTCACGCAGGCCAAACCGAAAATCCCCTTGGGATCGAGCTGGTAACTGACATTCCCGGCCCTTTCAGGCCGCCGGGATACCCTCTGTATCGATAATCAGTATGGATATCAGTATAGTCTGATATCCAAAGGGTTCGCAAATACCACCCATGCCAGGTCAGTTATCCCGGCTCGTTGCCCGGCAAGCCCGCCGGGCAACGCCGGCCTACTCCCCGCGCAGTTTCCGGATGACGCCGGCGTAGTCATCGGCACCGAAAATCGCCGAGCCGGCCACCAGCGTGTCGGCACCGGCCTCGATGATCTCGGCGGCGTTGTCTGGCTTGACGCCACCATCAATTTCCAGGCGGATGTCGCGGCCGGAATCGTCGATGATCTTGCGGGCCTGGCGGAGTTTGTCGAGCGCGGCGGGAATGAATTTCTGGCCGCCGAAGCCCGGGTTGACCGACATGATAAGCACCAGGTCGACCTTGTCGATGACCCATTCCAGCACATCCAGCGGCGTGGCCGGGTTGAAGACCAGGCCGGCCTGGCAGCCCTGCTCCCGGATCAGCGCGAGCGAGCGGTCGACGTGTTTGGTGGCTTCCGGGTGGAAACTGATCACGCTGGCTCCGGCGGTGGCAAAGTCGGGAATGATGCGGTCGACCGGCTCGACCATCAGGTGGACATCGATGGGTGCGGTGATGCCGTAGTCCCTGAGTGCCTTGCACACCATCGGACCGATGGTGAGGTTGGGCACGTAGTGGTTGTCCATGACATCGAAATGCACCCAGTCGGCACCCGCGGAAAGCACCGCGTCCACTTCCTCGCCCAGGCGGGCGAAATCGGCCGAGAGAATCGAGGGGGCAATCACCAGGGGCTGCTTCATCACTTGGTCCACGTGCGTATAATCCGGGGTTGGCCGATATTGTACCCGCCAACCGTGAGCCACTACCCGATTCCGCCGCTGCAACTGCTCCACCAGGGCAAGGTGCGCGACATTTACGCCGTCGACGATGAACGCCTGGTCATCGTCGCCTCCGATCGCCTGTCGGCCTTCGACGTGATCCTGCCCGACCCGATCCCGGGCAAGGGCGAGCTGCTCACGCGCATATCCAATTTCTGGTTCGGCCAGTTCGGCGACCAGGTGCCCAATCATCTGCTCGACGGCGACCTGGCCGCAATTCTCGGCGATGCCGAAATGGCCCGGCAACTTGAGCCGCGCTCCATGCTGGTGCGTCGGCTCAAGCCCTTGCCTGTCGAGGCCATCGTGCGCGGTTATGTGGCCGGTTCGGGCTGGAAGGACTACCAGGCCACCGGCGCGATCAGCGGCATCGCGCTGCCCTCGGGACTGGAACAGGCCGCTCCCCTGCCCGACCCGATCTTCACGCCCTCGACCAAGGCCGCCGCCGGCGATCATGACGAGAACATCGATTTTGCCGCCATGCAGGAACTGATCGGGCCCGAGCTGGCGCTGCGTGTGCGCGACATCAGCCTGGCCATTTACCGGCGCGCCGCGGCCTACGCACGCAACCGCGGCATCATCATCGCCGACACCAAGTTCGAGTTCGGCACCGACGCGTCCGGCGAGCTCTACCTGATCGATGAAGTACTGACCCCCGACAGCTCGCGTTTCTGGCCGGTTGACCAGTGGCGACTGGGCATCAGCCCGCCGAGTTTCGACAAGCAGTTCGTACGCGATTACCTGGAGACCCTGGACTGGAACAAGACCGCGCCGGGGCCGGAACTGCCCGAAGACATCATCGAGCAGACCCGACAGCGCTACCAGGAAGCGGCTGATCGCCTCATCGCCTGACAAGCATCACGTGTCTGGCACCGCCCCCCATCAGCCGGTGATGGAAATGATCGCCGCCGACCATGGCCTGGCCCGCCTTGCCGGCCTGATCCTGTTCATCACCCTGGCGAGCGCGCTGGTCGTACCGGGTGTTCTGGCGGCCGGTTATTTCAGCCTGGCCGTGGTCGCCATGATCTGGCTGACGGTCAAGGGCACCTGGCGGGGCGGTGCGCTGAGCCGACTCGAACGATGGCTGGTCTGGAGCGTGCTGATTTTCCTGGCCGTCTGGGTACTGTCCTGGGCCGTGCATGGCTTTACCGACGAGGCCAACCGGGCGGCCGGCCGCATCGGTCGCCTCCTGTTCCTGATTCCGGTTTTTCTGCTGCTGCGCCGCATTCACGGCCTGGATCGCTGGATGTGGCCGGGATTGATCGCCGGCGGGTTTGTTGCCGGCACTTATGCCTTGTGGTTCGTGCTCAGCGGGCAATCCGGCATTCATCACATCGGCGAGACCGGTTTCCGGGTCGAAGGCACGACCAACCCGATTTATTTCGGAGGCATTTCGCTGGCATTCGCACTGATGCTGGTGCCCAAGGTCATCGACGACCGCGAGGGCAACATGCTGCGAGGCCTGGCACTGTGCGCGATCGTGCTGGCCTTTGTGGCCAATGCCCTGTCCGGCTCGCGCGGAGCCTGGCTGGCGGTGCCGATCCTGATCGTTATCTATTTTTTCACCCTCGGAGTACGCCAGTCGCCGGCATGGCGCTTTGGCACGCCGCTGGTTCTGCTGGGCTTGAGTATGCTGGCACTCACTGCACCCATGCTGCCCATGCATGAGCGTTTGAGCGAAACCTGGATCGAGATCAAGCTGATCGGAGAAGGCCTGGGTTCGGAGGGCACCATCGGGCTGCGGCTGAAGATGTGGTCGGTGGCCTGGGCACAGTTTCTGGACAATCCCTGGCTGGGAGCCGGCCCAGGTGCCTACCGGGACGCCCTCCAGCAGGCAGTCGCCGCAAACGACTGGAACCCGATCATGCAACGGTATCGGCATCCGCACAACGAGTACTTCTCGGCACTGACCAATGCCGGCATACCGGGTCTGCTCACTTTCATCGCCATGCTCGGCATCGCGGCCGTGCGCTTTGCACGCCATCTGTGGTCGGCCGGTCGCGACCTGCGATTCATGGCCTGGTGCGGATTGGCCGCAACCGTCACCCTGGCGGTGATGGCCGGCTCGGAATCGATCTTCGAGCGCAACACCGGCGTGATCTGGTTTGCCCTGCTGATCGCCATGACTTCGGCCCTGCTGACCACTGCCGACCGACGCCCGAGTTCAATCGATCAAATCAAGCAGTAGCTCGGCACACGCTCCGACATCATTGTCGATGCTGGCCGAGCGCGCGTTCTCCACCAGGCGGCGAGCGAGGCCTGAATCGCTTGCCAGCTGCTGTGCCTTGAGGCTGAGTTCGTCGGGATCCAGGGCGGCCGGCACGGCGAGGCCCATGGATTCGAAATGGCGTACCCGGGCGGGCTGATCATGCCCGCCGACGGCTGTCAGCACTACCGGAAGTTGCGCGGCCAGCGCCTGGGAACTGAGCATGAACCCCGCCCCCAGCACGCCCAGGCGAGCGCCCGCGAGCAGGCGGCCGAACGCCGCTGTCGGCAGGGTCTCGATCACATACACGTGCTCGTCGGAATGGATGCCGCCACGGTACTGGGGGCCCATGACGGTCACCGCCGGCATGCCCGTCACCTCGTTGAAGCGACGAGCGGCATCCAGGAAGAGTTCCGGCACTGGACGCCCGCGGTGTTCGTAGCCGCCGCCACCGGAGGCGAACACCGCGTATTCATCGGGCAAGTCGAACGGCAGCTCGGCCGTCTCGGAGACGATTTCCGGTGCCACGATGCCGAAGAAAGCCAC
>SKXY01000328.1 GCA_007128175.1 Wenzhouxiangella sp.
GCTCGAGCTTGTACACGATCGAGTGCTTGATGCCGAAATCGATCACCACCACCCGCGGGTGGTCCTTGAAGGTCGGCCGGGCGTACGGCAGCGGCGTGGTCACCTCGGGCGTCATGTCGCGACCGTCGATGTCCTCGTGCGCCTTCGCGCGCGCCACCAACTCGGCCTCGCTGGCGTCGTCGATGGTGCCGTGCCGGATCACGCCCTTCACGACGCCGCCGGTGCGCAAGCGGCGCGTCAGGGCGCGCGTGTCGATGCCCTCGATCCCGACGATGCCGTGCTGCTCCATGAACGACTGCAGGTCTTGGTTGGCGCGGTGGTTGGACGAGGTACGGCTGAACTCGCGCACGATGAAGCCACGTGCGAAGGGGCGGTTCGACTCCATGTCGTACACCGACACGCCGTAGTTGCCGATGTGCGGGTAGGTCATGGTCACGATCTGACCGTGGTACGAGGGGTCGGTCAGGATCTCCTGGTACCCCGTCATCGAGGTGTTGAACACCACCTCGCCGATGGTGTCCCCGGCCGCCCCGAAGGCGTAGCCGTAGTACACGGTGCCGTCCTCGAGGGCGAGCACGGCCGGCGGCTTGCGAACGAGCGGCATGCGGCGCACCTCCGGCGCGGATGCTAGCACGCGCAGCCCGCCTGCGCGGCCGGCCGAGGCGACCCCGCGCGGCCGCGCCTCACGGTACTCTCGGGCACGGAGGTGCATCGCATGCTCGACACCCCCCAGGACGACCTCTCCGAATCCGGCCGCGAGCTCAGCCAGGCCGACGGCCTCTACCTCCAGATGTACAGCGTCCACGGCTTGATCCGTGGGCACGACCTGGAACTCGGCCGGGACGCCGACACCGGCGGCCAGACGAAGTACGTGGTCGAACTCGCGCGCGCCTTGGGCGAGCGGCCCGAGGTGGCGCAGGTCGACCTGTTCACCCGCCGCATCGACGACCCGCGCGTCTCGGACGATTACGACGAGGCCATCGAACCGCTCTCGGAGCACGCCCGCATCGTGCGGATCCGTTGCGGTGGCGGCCGCTACCGGCGCAAGGAGCGCCTCTGGCCGTACCTCGACGCCTTCGTCGACGAGGCCCTGCGCTTCACCCGTGAGCAGGGCCGCTGGCCCGACCTCGTGCACGGCCACTACGCCGACGCCGGCTACGTGGCGCGGCACCTGGCCAGCTACGTCGGTGCGCCGCTCGTCTTCACCGGGCACTCGTTGGGCCGCACGAAGCTGCAGGTGCTGACCGGCGCGGGGCTCTCGGAAGAGGAGGTCGACGAGCGCTACCACATCCACCACCGCATCGGCGTCGAAGAGACGATGCTGCGCGACGCCGACGTGGTGATCGCCAGCACCAGCCACGAGATGGAGCGCGGCTACGAGCTCTACAAGGCCGCGCCCGAGGCCAGCTTCGAGGTCATCCCGCCCGGCATCGACGTCAACCGCTTCTACCCCTACTACCACGACCTGGACGAGAACCTCGACCCTGGCGAAGATGCGCGGCGCGCGCGCGTGCGCATGCGCGAGGAGATCGGCCGCTTCCTCAACCGCCCCGAGAAGCCACTCATCCTGGCCATCAGCCGCCCCGACAAACGCAAGAACATCGAGGGCCTCGTCACCGCCTACGGCGAGGACAAGGAGCTGCAGTCGATCGCCAACCTGGCGATCTTCGCGGGCGTGCGCAGGGACATCCGCGACATGAGCGACAACGAGCGCGAGGTCCTCACCGAGCTGCTGCTGCTGATGGACCGCTACGACCTGTACGGCAAGATGGCGCTGCCGAAGAAGCACGACCCAGACACCGACATCCCGGTCCTGTACCGGCTCGCGGCGGCCTCCGGCGGCGTGTTCATCAACCCGGCGCTCACCGAGAACTTCGGTATCACCCTGATCGAGGCCTCCTCGGTCGGCCTGCCGGTGGTGAGCACCGATCACGGCGGCCCCCAGGACATCATCAGCAACTGCCGCAGCGGCGTGCTCATCGACGCGCGCGACCGCGAGCAGATCCGTCGCGAACTCAAGCGCGTGCTGGTCGAGCGCGAGCTGTGGGAGACGTACTCCCGCAACGGCGTCGACGGCGTGCGCCAGTACTACGCCTGGGACGCGCACGCCGAGCGCTACCTCGAGGTGGTGGGGCCGCTGCTGGCGTCGGCGGAGGACGACGACGACCGGCCGGCCGCGCGCCGGCGCACCGGCGTGGCGCGCTGGCTCGATCAGGCCGAGCGCCTGCTGGTCTCGGACATCGACCATACCCTCATCCACGACGACGATCCTGAGGCCGGCGACGTCGAGGCGCTGGAGCGCCTGGGCGAGGTGCTGCGGGCTTCCAAGGTGGCCTTCGCCGTCGCCAGCGGGCGCTCGCTGGAACTGGTGCAAGAGGCGCTCGACGAGCACCCCATGCCGCTGCCGGCGGTCGTGATCAGCAGCGTCGGGAGCGAGATCCACTACGCTGGCGGCGACACCGAGGAGCGCCGCTGGCTGCCCGACGACGGCTTCGCGCGCCACCTCCAGCACCAGTGGGACCGCGACGCCGTGCGCGAGGTGCTGGCCGGCATCGAGGGCCTCACCCCGCAGGAGGACGAGGCGCAGCGCCGCTTCAAGCTCTCGTTCTTCGTCGACGA
>SKXY01000009.1 GCA_007128175.1 Wenzhouxiangella sp.
CCTGAACCTGCTATACGATAATTTTGTGACCAACATGAACAGGTCCACCTACAGGCTCATGGAGCTGAACAAAATGGCCTCCAGCCAGAAGAGGATCAACAAGCCTTCTGATGACCCCATCGGCGCGGCCAGGGTGCTGGGCTACAGGGACTCAATTTCATCCCTGGAGCAGTACAAATCCAATGCTGATACTGCTCAGGGATGGCTGGGCCTTGCTGATGACGCCCTGATGCAGGTCAATAATGTTTTGATCAGGGCTAAAGAAATTGCTGAGCAGGCAGCCACAGGAACCATCAACGCTGACCAGAGGGAGGCCCTGTCCTTCGAAGCCCGCCAGCTTTTTGAGCAGATGATTAACCTGGCCAATACCCGGTACGAGGGAAAAAGCATCTTTGCCGGACACAAGGTTAATGAGTCGGCTTTTGAGCAGGCCATGAATCTGACCAGCAACAGAGAGCTTCCAGATGGATACATCATTGAGGGCAGGGCCACCGGAACGATAATGGTCCAGTTTGCAGGATCTGGCAACGATACCATTGCCAATGAACCTGACTTCAGGTTTTCAACAGACGGCGGAAAGACATGGACAGAGGGTACAGCAGTTGACATGGGAAACAACGAGTACAGGCTGGATTTAAACGGGGTCAGTCTAACAGTTCCTGGAACATACCAGGTGACTTCCTCAGCAGATCCCAGTGACTCATCGGGCACATGGCTCTGGGTGAGACCCACGGCAAAATACACGGGTGATGATGAGGATCAGGATCGGATTAAGGTTGAGCCCCTGTATGCTCAGAGTATTGCTCCCGGAGATGTGCGCGCACTTGGAGTTTTTGATAAGGATGTGGTTATAAGGATTGACGACACTGATACCGGTATTCCAAATGAAGTTAATTATTCCTACAGCCTGGACGGGGGCACCAGCTGGAAAACAGGCAACAGAACAATGGTTGATGCTGGTGATCAGGTCAGGTTCCTGGTGCCTGGGGGAAGACTTGAGATCGACCTGAGCGGTGCCAGTGATCTCAACAACAGCGACCAGATACTTATCCGTCCCAACCGGGCGGCAATCAATTTTGAAATAGCCGCCAACCAGACCATTCAGGTCAATCACGTGGGCAAGGATGTATTTGGCGGGATTTACATGAAGCCCGGAGATTCTCACCATACCAGGGGCATTGATCGTCCGGAAAATGTTTTTGAGACAATGGGAGAGCTGATCGCCTATCTGGAGACCAACAACCAGTCAGGGGTGCAGAAAAGCCTGGAAAACATTGATGCCTGCCTGAAGCACATAAACGGGAACCTGGCCAGTATCGGAGCCAGGCAAAACCGGCTGAGCATTTCCAAGTCCGTAATTTCAGGCCTTGTTCTTAACGAGAGGGAGAGGCTGAGCAATATTGAGGATGTTGATGTGTCCAAACTCATGACGGATCTTGTCAATCAGCAGATCATCTATGAGGCGGTTCTCAAGTCCTCCTCCACCATCATGCGCATGAGCCTGGTGCACCATATGTAAACAAGCTTCATCAGGAGGTCTTTGCAGCGATCTGCTTTGGGCCAGGAGAGTCTAACTTTTTAAGCATGTACGGGATTATCATTTGCATCCAGAGGATAAAAGCAGAAAATGCTCATACTGTCTCGTCGCTCAGGTGAGAGCATTCACCTGGGCGAGGATATCATCATATCTATTCTGGGGATAAAGGGAAAACAGGTCAAGGTGGGCATTGATGTCCCGGACCGGATACCTGTCTACCGGGAAGAAGTATTCAGAAAAATTCAACAGGAAAACGAGATGGCCATCAGTGCATGTGCCCAGGATCTGGTAGCGGCGGCAAATATATGGACAAGAATGAACAGCAGGAAATAAATTCAAGGCTGGGAATGATCCTGGTCGCACAGGAAAAGTCAGTCTATTTTCCGCGGGGTCTTATCGGCATGGAGCGGGTCAAGGACTTTGTTCTGCTGCAGATAAAACCCCAGTCTCCGTTTTATGTGCTACAAAGCCTGAAGAATTCCCGATTCGGGCTTCTGGTGGCTGATCCTTTTGCCTTTATGATTGATTACAAGGTCCATCTGGGTAAAACAGAGGAAAGGATTCTTCAGGTCTTAAGACCTTCAGAGCTGGCCATAATGGTTACGGTGACCATCCCCAGGGGATGTCCCGAAAAAACCACGCTGAATATGACTGGACCCATTGTCATAAATACCGTCAAGAGGATTGGAATGCAGGTGCCGCAGAATGACCCGGGGATCAAGGCCAGGATAGTTCTTTCTGAATTGGAGGAAAGCAGTTAGATGGGTTATGAGCTGCGCTGAAACCAGCTTTCCATGTCTTCACGGATCATTTTTTCAGCTATTCTGCGTGAGTCAGGTTCATAGGAACCATTCTCGATTCTGGCCTTGAGTTCCTGAATTTTATCTGTTCTTGATTCGTCCGCATTCAGGGCCTGTTCAAGACCGCTCCTGTAGAGCCTGGCTTCCTGGGACAGAGTTATCCTGTCGGAGTCTGAGGAGGCTTTGGCTCGATGGCTGTTGCTCCCGCTTTTGTCCCTGGTCTTATCTATTTTGGACTGCTCGTATGTCTGCAACCCGGTAAGAAG
>SKXY01000306.1 GCA_007128175.1 Wenzhouxiangella sp.
CCGGGCATGACCACGACCGGCTGCATGTCGGCCAGGCGCTGTTGCACCTGGGTGTCAGGTGCGGTGCGGCATTCGGCCGAAAGATACTCGGCCCGGCGACTGCGCCGGGCGTTGGCCTGGCTGCACAGAATCTCGCGGCTGTCGAGTCGTTCGGCCTGCAAGCCTTTTGCCTGAAGACAGGCGGTTGCCAGGCGACTGGACAGCAGCTCGCCCATGCCGACGATCCGGGCATGCTGTGCCGGATCGTCTTTGCTGTCATCAGTTTCCAGCAGTTCGCCGAGCAGTGCGAGTTCCTCGTCGAGCAGATCCAGGGGCAGCCCGAGTGCCTCGAGCAGGATCTGGTGGCGCTTGCGGATCTCCTCACAGGTGATGCCGGCGTCCTGTCGTGTCTCGCGCCTGATTTGCGCTTCGAGCAGGTCGGTAATACCCTTGAGTGCGGAGACCACGACGATGACCTTTCGGCCGTCGGCGAGGAGAGTCTGGAGGTGTTCGGCGATCAGGGGCCAGTTGTCCGCGGCGGCGACCGAGCTGCCGCCGAACTTGCACACCAGGAATGGGCTTGAATGAGTTGGAGTGTCAGGCATCGTCATTTTGGGGGCAGGCGTTGTGGGGGGGTGCCCGTCAGGATCACGGAATGCGGTCGGGGCTTGACCGGCACGGGGCCGGGTGACACCAAAACGCCGCATTTTACGCTATAAGGTAGAGATGAGCAGTGTTACGCCAGCTACGCAGCGCGCGCGTTCGGTCGGTTTGACGGACATCGGGCGTGTTCGAGGGGAGAACCAGGATGCGATTCTGGCCGATGACCAGTTGCGCCTGTGGCTTGTGGCCGACGGCATGGGTGGTCATGCCGGTGGTGCACGTGCCAGCACCATTGCCCGCGATACCATTCGCAGCCAGATCGAGGAAGGCGCCGATCTCGGCGACGCCGTGATGGCGGCTCACTATGCCGTTCGCGCCGAGCAGCGTGATCACCCGGAAGTCGGTGACATGGGGACGACCATTGTCGCCGCTCTGGAAAGGAACTCCGGAAATTGCGAGATCTGCTGGGTGGGCGACAGCCGTGCGTATTGCTACTCGCGTGAGCACGACTCGCTCGAGATGTTGACCGATGACCATAACGTGGCCGGCATGCTGGTGGCTTCCGGTGCCTTGAGTCCTTCGGAGGCAGCCCGACATCCACAGCGGCACGTACTGACCGACTGTCTTGGACTTGCCGGGGATGAAGAGCCGCGCCTGGGACGGCTGTCCCGTGAATGGCAGACCGACGAGGTGCTGATTCTTTGTTCCGACGGATTGAGTGGGGAACTCAGCGACGATGAGATCCGGACCGTGATGCAGGGCGATCCGGGTTTGCAGGAGATCGCCGATCGACTGCTTGCCGGCGCGATGGAGGCGGGAGCGCACGACAACGTCTCATTGGTCCTGGTCAATGCGCCCGAAGAGGAGACTCGACGCGGTTCGCGCTGGCCGTGGCCATTCCGCCGCCGTTCCGGCAAATAGGGCGCGGACTGTATAGTAAGATTTCCAAGGAGTCGTCGATGAGGGTAATCAGATGAGCAGCAGCGAACAGGATCCCAAGCGCAAGTCGCGTCGTCAAAAGGACGCCGGGCCGCAGGGTACGCAGGTCTTCAGCCGTGACGAGGTCGGTAAGCTGCTCGAGGGGGCCGCACCGGAGACCGAGCAGATCGACGGTGCGGAATTGCGAGGTGTCAGTGAATCGGTCAGTGGTCAGTCCTTCGCGTTGGCCGGAGCGACCATGGTCGTGGGGCGCTCACCCGACTGCGGCGTTCGCCTCGAAGAAGCTAGCGTTTCGTCGGAGCATGCGCGACTGGTGCGTGATGACGAGGGTTGGCGCGTGGTCAACCTGCTGTCGACCAACGGCACCTTCGTCAACGACAAGAAGATTTCTAACGCCGTGATCGCCGACGGTGATCACGTTCGCTTCGGGCGGGCGGAATTCGTCTTTCATGACCCGGAGGGTCGCCGCAGGACGACAACCGGCTCTGGCGGCGCTGGAGTGATGCGATGGCTGCCCTGGGCGGCGGCCGCCGCCGCCGTGGCGGTCGTGCTGATCTGGTTTCTGCGCTGAACTCAAGTGACCGCCGTCAGCGTCAGCCCGGCGGTCCCTTGAACGTACCCAGTACAACCACGGTCTTTCCGGAGGCGCGGATCATGCCCTCTTCCTCGAGGTTCTTCATCACCCGGCCGGCCATTTCCCGCGAGCAACCGACGATTCGGCTCAGTTCCTGACGCGTGATCTTGATCTGAGTGCCCTCGGGGTGAGAGATCGCGTCGGGTTCCGAGCACAGATCGATCAGAGTCTTGGCGATACGTCCCTGCGTATCGAGGAAAGCGAGGTGGTAGACCTTGCGACGGGTATGCAGCAGGCGCTGGGCCAGCTTGGACCCTATCGCGGTCAGGATATCGACCGCATACTCACGCAGCTCGTTCTCCAGCGCTTCGCGCAGTCGGACATAGGATACCTCGGCCACTTCGCAGCGCGTGCGGGTGCGAACCAGCGACTCGCGCTGGTTGGGTTTCATGAACAGGCCCATTTCGCCGATGAAGTCACCGGGATTGAGGTAGCTGAGAATCAGCTCCCTGCCGTCGTCCCCCTCGGTGGAGACCGAAACCGAGCCTTCGACCAGGTAAAGCAGGCTTTCGCCCGAATCACCGGGTCGCATGATGGTAGTCTTGGCCGGATAGTGCTGGCGCTGGCAGATACCAAGGAAGCGATCCATGGCTTCCCTATCAATGGGATAGAACTGAAAGTCGCGCATGCTGTTCCGATTCGTTGATTATTGATGATGGAAAGGTTCGGGCCCGAAGTCGCCCCTTGGAGCGTGACAGGCTACTCAATTCTGCCGTGCGCGGGGCCTTTCGTCAAACTTGCATGAACTGTGCGATATTGGTCGAAGTGCATCACGGGTAGAAACGACCGGGGCACATGGTTGATAATCCGCGGTTCGTTTCGTTTCACACATCGCCCCGGTTTTCCGATTATGGCTTCACGTCGACTCAAACTTCACGGTTTCAACAACCTGACCAAGGCGCTCAGCTTCAATATTTACGACCTGTGCTACGCGACATCGGAGAGTCAGCGGCAGGAGTATATCGCCTACATCGACGAAGCCTACAATGCCGAGCGCCTCACCCAGATCCTGACCGATGTTTCCTCTATTATCGGGGCCAACATTCTCAACGTGGCCCGTCAGGATTACGAGCCGCAGGGTGCCAGCGTGACCATATTGATCGCCGAGGAGCCGGTCGAAAACATCGAGGAAACCGGTTCGGCCGCGCCCGGCCCGCTGCCCGAAAGCGTGGTAGGCCACCTCGACAAGAGCCATATCACCGTCCATACCTACCCCGAAAGCCATCCCCATGACGGGATCTGTACGTTCCGTGCCGATATCGATGTGGCGACCTGTGGCGTCATTTCGCCGCTCAAGGCACTCAATTACCTGATCCACAGTTTCGAGTCGGATATCGTCACGGTCGATTACCGCGTTCGCGGCTTCACTCGCGACGTCAGGGGTCGCAAGCACTTCATCGACCACAAGATTACCTCCATCCAGGACTTCTTCAGCCGTGACACCAAGAAGGCCTACGAGATGATTGACGTCAACGTCTACCAGGAAAATCTGTTTCATACCAAGATGCGGCTGAAGGACTTCGATCTCGACAATTACCTGTTCGGTATCAATGCCGACGATATCGACAGGCGTGAGCGTGTCCGCATCGAGAAGCGCCTGCGCAAGGAAATGCAGGAGTTGTTCTACGGGCGGAATATGTGATGGGCGAGGGGTGAGGCGTAAGGCGTAAACTCCGTACCGGTCAGTTTTCGACCTCTGCTTTGGCCGCGGGTGTCTCCAGCGGATCCTTGATGGCGCCGACGATCCAGTCGCGGATATTGGCGGCTTCTTCGACATCCATGCCGGTGCGGCTGGCCAGTTCGGCGGCGGTGATGGCTGAAGCGTCTTCCTGTCGTGCAAGGTAGCCGCTATCGGTCAGCCATTGTTCCAGCTGATCGGTGACGTCCGAGCGGAAGCGGGTGACTTGTCCGTCCCGGAGTGCCTCGACTAGCCGTTGCGGATGCCCGCCGAGCTTGCGGGCCAGCTCCACGACTCGGGGCATGAAGGTCTCGCTGATCAGGTCGCTGGACTGCAGGTCGGCCGCATCGACCGGCCGATCATGGCGGCGACTCCAGTCATCCATCACCAGCGCTGCCGCCCGGGTGCGTCGCTTGATCCGGGCGCGTTCGGTATCGGTCATCAGGCGGTCGTCGATCCGGGCGTCGAGGTAGGCACCGAGCTCACCGACACGTTCCAGCTCACCCCGGATCAGCCGTGCGGCCAGGTCGAGGTCGTCGTTGAGCAGGTGATAGACGCTGACCATGCCGCTGCCGGCCCAAGGGTTGATCGGACCGATGCCGGCACTCGCAGCCCATTCCTCGGGTGTCATTTCGCCCGGGTCGGGCACTTCAGGTTTCTTTCTTTCGCCGCCGGGCATGCTGGTTTCCAGCGGCTGGATCTGTCCCTTGCGGACTTCGGCCATGTCGATGACATGCGGGGGCGGACCCTCGCCGGCCCAGGCCGCCCAGGCGGTCGCCTCGTCGCCCTGGGCAGTCAGGTAGAACATCTGCCTGCCGCCGGCACAGATTTCCTGGACGGACTCGACGATCAGTCGATAGCGGTCAGGATCGGAGGTGGTCAGGACTTCGTCCATGAACACGGGCAGCGGTTCACGATTGCGCTCGGCCTGTTCGATCCAGGCCAGTCTGAGCGCCAGCAGCAACTGCATGCGCGTGGCGGTAGACAACTGTGTGATCGACCGCGAGGCTTCGGCTCTCGTATCGTAAGCCTCGAAGTGCTGACCGTTGAAGCGAAGGCGATAGCGATGGCGGGTGAAACGCTCGAACCAGCGCGTCGCGCGCGCCATGGCTGCCGGTTCGTTGTCGGCCTGGTGAGCGGTGCGGACATCTTCGACCATTACCTGGCCGGCATGGGCCAGCAGTTGGGCATTGCATTCGTCTTCCAGAGCCTGGCGCTGTGTCTCCAGTTCGCCTGACAGGTTCTCCAGTTCGCGGCGCTTGAGAACATCCTCGTGACGGGTGTGGATGGCGGCGATGCGGCGGTTGAGTTCGTCGCGGCGCATGGCCTGCTCGTTGAGTTCCTCCCGCAGTCGCTCGAGTGCTTCGCGCTGCTGCTCCCGCGCCTTGACAAGCAGGTCCTCCTCGGCTTTCAGGCGGGTCTCGAGGCGGTTGACCTCCAGCGACCGGTCGCGACGCTGCTGCTCCAGCGTGCGCCATTCCTCGAAATGTTCAATGCGACGGGTCAGGTGTTCCCGGTCGCCAGCCTTGAGGCCGGCTTGCTCGAAGACTTCATCGTGTTGCCGTGAAAGGCGCTCGATATCGGCGTCCAGTTCCTCGATGCGCCGCCGCTGGGTACGAATCTGGTTGTGCAGCTCGGCGTGGGCGCGAATGCGCGGTGCAAGCTGGTGAACGAGGCCGGACAGTTCGCGACTGGTCGGCAGCTCCTCCTGTTTGAGACCGTGGCGGGCCAGCAACTCGGCGGTCTCGGTCGCCAGGGCCTGGTGCCTGCTGCGAGTGCGTTCGGTCGCTTGCTGGTGGTGCACCATGTCGCGTCCGGCATTTTGCCAGTCTTGCAGATTCCGGCACCACAGCAGAAAACCGGTCTCCATGCGCTCCTCGGCACTCAGGCCGAGCTGGCCGGCATGTTCGGCGAGCTTGGCGCGCGCCTTGTCGAGCGCATCGCGTTCGCTGTTGAGGCGCTCGCGAACCTCGCTGGCACGGGCCTGGCGCACACTTTGCAGCGTGGCCGCCTCGAGTTCACGTTCGAGCCGCTCGAGCCGGGATTCGACCTCGCTCTCGGTCCATCCCAGCGGGGCTTCGACATCGGTTGCCTCGAAATTCTGGCGTGAGCGGCCAAGCTGGCGAAAGCGATCCACGAACCGGCCCAGGAGCGCAAGCGGTACACCGACAGCAAGCAGGATCAGCAGGATGAGTTCCGGGACGACCTCGACGTCCTGCGGCCCCAGCACGCGCCAGGTGGCGATCAGCGCCGTCAGGCCCAATCCACCCCACAACCATCCCTCCAGGGGAGTGAGTCGACAGTATTCCAGCCAGTCGATCAGCGACTGGCGGGCACGCCGGAGTCTCTCGTCGGAGTGCTGGCTTGCACTGGATGGAACGTGATTGCGCGCCAGTTCGCCGGACAGCGTGCGCACCTTTTCGCGCAGCGTCATGACACGATCGACCAGTTTTTCGAACCGCTCCAGCTCCTCCTGGCTGATCTCGTGCTCCGGACCCGGTTCCTTCTCGCCCAAGCGCTGGGCGGCCGCCGCCCGGTCTCCCCTGGCCTTCTCCAGTCCGGTCTGGAGTTGTTCGATGTCCCGTTCCAGGGCAGCCATGGCGTCTCGACGTTCGGCCAGTTCGGATTGCAGGACTTCGAGCTGGTGAGGGTCGCCGGCGCCGGTTTCGGCCAGCCGTGTTTCGGCTTGCTCCAGCGCGCGACCGGCAAGTTGTCGTTCCTTTCGCCGTTCGTCGAGCTGGGCATCGATCTGATCGAGGCGGGTCAGTTCATCGCCACGCAAGCGATCCATGCCGCCGGGATACTCTTCGATCAGCGTGCTTTCCAGCGCATTGCGGCGGGCAACGGCCTCGGCCAGTGCCAGGGCGTCCTCGCAGGCACGCAGACGTGCACCTGCATCGGCGGTGTTCTCGAGCTCGTGATTGAGTCGGGAGAGCGTTTCGATCTCGTCGTTGAGTTCGGCGTATTCGTCTTCCTTGGCACGGATGCGACGCCCGAGATCGGCAAATTCGCGTGAGCGTTTCTGGGGCCTGGGCGGAACCGCCAACCGGGGAGAGGCGAGGACGGCATCGAGGTCGTAGCCGCCGGCAAGCATGGTCCGCACCTGGCCGGCAATATGCGACTCGGTGCTGCCAAAATCGACCAGATCCTCGGAGCTGATCAGGTAGGCCCCCAGGCTTTCGGTACCCGGCAGCTGCGGCGGCGGGGCCGGTTCGCCCTCTTGCAGCCAAGTGACGGCCGATCCATGGCGCTCGCAATCGAGCGTCCGGCCGCCGATCTGCCAGCGGCCGTGAATGTGACAGAATTCGGGAAATTCTTCCGGGTAGAGCAGGGCGCGCACCGCCCGGATGACGCTGGACTTGCCTGAGGCGTTGGGTCCGGTGATGAAGTTGAGCGCATCGGGCTGAAACCGGATGGTGAACGGTTCGTCCAGGCCGGCCAGTAATCGAATGTCGAGACGTTCGAGCTTCACTTCGTTGCTCCGCGCTGTTCGAGCATGCGGTTGAGTGCGGTCAGCCCGGCCTGGCGCAACCAGTCGGCCACGGTCCGGTCATCAAGCGCACGATCGAGATCGCGAAATTCACGCGAACGAACAACCGGATCCAGTTGCCGGTGCCCCATTTCGACCAGGCGTCGATACTCGTCGCTTTCCGGGTCTTCGAGCGCGATCAGGCGGCGCGCCAGCAGGCCGCAGGGATCGCTTTGGCGCGACAGTCTTCTGAGGTCGACGGCCGGATGGGTGGCCTGTTCGACTTTCTGGATGAAGCAGGCGATCCCGCCCTCTTCCCAGGAGCGACCATCGGCTGCCAGTTCGTCGGCGACCTCCTGCAGGGCCGATCCCAGCGCGGTGCTGCCGGTCAGGACCAGGCGCAGTCCAAGGGCCTCGGGCTGGCAGTCCAGTTCGTTGAGCCGGCCCACGACGCTCCGGCATTCTGCAAGAATCCGTTCTCCAAGCTCTTCGGCCTGCCCGAGTTCGCTGCAGTCGATTTCCATGCGTTCGTAGCGCAGCGGTGCGAGCGGCAACTGGTCGGCGACGACGGCGCCGGGACTGACCTGGATCAGCCAGGGTCCGCGTGCCCCCGTCTCCGAGGCCCTGAGCGCTGTGACTGAACCCAGGTAGCCGATCGGGCGATCTTCGTCGAGCGGGTCGGGCTTGTGTATGTGACCCAGCAGCCAGGCATCGACCGGGGCCTTTTTCAGGGCTTCACCGGAGACCGGCGCATGTGCGCTGTCAGCCTGGTCGCGATCGCAGTGCAGCAAGCCGATCACGGTACGGTCTCGGCGTGTGCCGTCGAGCGTGTCCAGCGGGCTGCGCCGAACCTGCGGTTGGGGAAAGGACCAGCCAAGTACGGTCAGATCGTCGAGGCGGGCTTCTTCCCACTCGCCATCGCGCCCGAGCAGGTGCAGTTGGTCGATTTCATCGGCCAGTCTCGGCAGCACGTGGGTGTCATGGTTGCCGGCCACGGCCAGTACCGGAATACCGGCACCGGCGAGTTGCTCGATGCCGGACTTGAGCTGACCGTAGGCGACGAAGAAATCGCGACTGCGTTCGACCACGTCCCCGGCCAGGAGCACACCGTCGACGCGGCGCTCAATGGCCTCGGACACCACCCGTTGCCATGCCGCTTCCGGTCCGAGTTGCGCCTGGCGTTGGCGCAGGTCCTCGGGCAGGGCGGTGGGCGGTCGGCCCAGGTGCATGTCACCGACGGCGAGCAGGGTGGTCATTCATTCATGGCCAGCAAGGGTTCGCTGGTCAACATACTGGATTGATCCGGGATCGACAAGGTTGGCGGGACGGGGTGGTCCACTAGTGATCGGCTTCGGCCGCTTCCAGTTCCTCGGCGGCGGCCAGCCACTGGGACTCGAGCCGCTCGGTTTCGGCCTTGAGCTTGTTCTGGTGCTCAAGCAACTCATGCAGTTTTTTGCCGGCATCGTCCTCGTAGAGCGACGGGTCGGCCAGAGCGGATTCGACTTCGCTCAGTTTCGCTCCTGTCTCGTCGAGTTGGCGATTGAGCTTGTCGATGCGATTCTGCAGTGGCTTGAGACGGGCCCGGCGCTCGGCCTGGTCGCGACGGCGCTCACGGCGGGAAGCGGCGCTTTGTCGGGTGCCTTCCGGCTTGGTGGGTGAAGAGGATCTGTCGGCGCGGTTCTGTTCGGCCAGCCAGCGGCGGTAGTCATCGAGATCGCCCTTGAACGGCGTGACCGAGCCGTGGGCGACCAGCCAGTAGTCCTCGACCGTGTTGGTGAGCAGGTGGCGGTCATGCGAGACGGTCACGACTGCGCCCTCGAAGCCTTGCAGGGCCACGGTCAGGGCATGGCGCATCTCCAGGTCGAGATGGTTTGTCGGCTCGTCGAGCAGTAGCAGGTTGGGTCCATGCCAGACCAGCATGGCAAGCACCAGCCGCGCTTTCTCGCCGCCGGAGAACTTGCCGACCGGATCATTGGCCATGTCGCCGCGAAAGTCGAAGCCGCCGAGGAAATCACGCAGTTTCTGTTCCGGGGTCTCGCCGGCAATGCGCTGCAGGTGCAGCAGCGGGCTGGCCTCGCTGTCGAGTTGCTCGATCTGGTGCTGGGCAAAGTAGCCGGCCTTCAGTCCGCGAGCCGTGGTGATGTCGCCGGCCAGCGGATCGAGGTCGCCGGCCAGGGCGCGCACCAGGGTGGACTTGCCGGCGCCGTTGAGACCCAGCAGCCCGACACGGTCGCCCGGCGCCAGGCTGGCCGAGACATGATCGAGCACGATGGTATCGCCGTAGCCCAGCCGGACCTGCCGAAGTGCGACCAGTGGATTGGCCGCCCGCGGCGGTTCGGGAAAGGCGAAATCGAACGGCGAGTCGGCATGGGCGGGCGCGACCTGTTCCATGCGCTCGATGGCCTTGATGCGGCTCTGCGCGGCCTTGGCCTTGGTCGCCTTGGCGCGAAAGCGGTCGATGAATTTCTGCATGTGCGCGATCTGACGCTGCTGCTTCTCGAACGTGGCCTGCTGGTTGGCCAGCCGTTCGGCACGCTGGTGCTCGAAGTCGCTGTAGCCGCCGGTGTAGGTGTTGAGTTTGCGGTTTTCGATATGGATGACCGATTCGACCACCGCGTCGATGAAGTCGCGATCATGCGAGATCAGCACCAGGGTGCCGTCGTAGCGCTTGAGCCAGTCTTCCAGCCAGACCACGGTTTCCATGTCGAGGTGGTTGGTGGGTTCGTCGAGCAGCAGCAAGTCCGACGGGCTCATCAGAGCGCGCGCCAGGCTCAGGCGAATGCGCC
>SKXY01000318.1 GCA_007128175.1 Wenzhouxiangella sp.
GAATTACGAAAAGGCGAAGGGGCGAAGGGGCGAAGGGGAGAAGGGGAGAAGGTAGAGGGCGGGGTGTCGAGGACCGGGTGTCCTTTCCTCGACACCCCCGCTTGCTGGCAGTCCGGTTATTACTGGTTGGCTTCCAGCAATTCAGGACCTGAACCGAAATCGATGGGTGATTGGGCGGCCAGCCACGCCAGCACGGCGTAGGCAGCGGCATTCTGGGCGAGGTTTTGGGGATCGATCTTGTCGAGGGTGTCGTTTTCGGTGTGGTGGTAGTCGAAATAATCGGTCCCGTCCTGTCGCAAATCGACAACCGCAAGGCCATGCGGGAGTGATGGGATGAAATCCGGCCCGCCGGAAGCTTCGCGCCCGCCAAGCGCGATGTCCAGAGGATCGAGCTCGTGCTGTATGGCCTCGATCACGGGCCACGCCTCGTCGGCCACGCGCGCGGCGATCTCGTAGACCGGGCCGGCACCAAAGTCGGACTCGGCACCCAATTGATAGTTTTCAAAGTTCTCGTGATGTTTTTCCGCCCAGGCGCGCCCGCCCAGCAGACCAATCTCCTCGGCGGCGAAGTAGATTACCTGGATGGAGCGCTTCGGTTGCTGCTCGAGGTCGAGGATCAGACGTGCCGCCTCGGTGATGATGGCAATGCCGGCACCGTCATCGAGCGCGCCGGTGCCGACATCCCAGGAGTCCAGGTGCGCCCCCAAGGCGACGATCCTTTCCGGAGATTCCGAGCCGGTGATTTCGGCAATCACGTTGTGGCTGGTGTAGGGCTCGCTGTACTCGGAACCGACTTCAAGGTGCACTGTCACCGGCTCACCCAGGGCGACGATTCGCTCGAGCTGATCGGCATCCGGGTTGGAGACGGCCACGGCGGGAAGGGCCCGCGATGCGGTATCGAATCGTGTCATCCCGGTGTGGGCAAACCGGTTGTTCGAGGTGCCGACCGAACGGATCACCATGGCCAGCGCGCCTTTCTCGGAGGCCACCTGCGGCCCCCTGGATCGCGCCTGTACGGCCGGACCGTACCCGGATCCGTCACGGCTGCGTTCCATCCGGTTACGGATGAACACGACGCGTCCCTCGACATCCCCCGGCTCGGCCGCTTCCAGGGCGGCGAGGTCATCGAACA
The DNA here is from genome assembly GCA_007128175.1 of Wenzhouxiangella sp. Taxonomy (GTDB): domain Bacteria; phylum Pseudomonadota; class Gammaproteobacteria; order Xanthomonadales; family Wenzhouxiangellaceae; genus Wenzhouxiangella. Next base: position 1,133 of record SKXY01000318.1, read on the forward strand.
TCACCAGCTCGGCCTCGATGCCGCCATCGGGGGTTGCGGGGGTGAACCCCAAAGCCAGGGTGACCAGCTCCTGCTCTGCCACGCCCGGTGCGCGCACCGTCACGCGCTCGAATTCCCGGTGCCAGGTATTGAAAGTGACCGGCTCGAGCCAGACCCGATCGAAACCGATCTCTTCCAGCAACTCCACCGCCCACTCGACGGCTCGAGCGTCGGCCTCGGTGCCGGCCATGCGCGGGCCGATACGGGTGGTCAGATCAGCGACGATCTCGAACCCCCCATCACGTTCCAGCGCCCTCTCCCTGAGCTCGCGCGCCGCGGTCAGGTCCTGTTCGGTAAAAATCTCGGCGGTGGCAGGCAAGGCTGCGGCCAGGCCCAGTATTAGCAGGGTCAGTAATCTCGTCATGCAACTACTCCAGTTCTTGATGTCACGGTAACGGGACACGGCCGCCGGTCCTACCGGAGCGGACGTGCATTCATTCAGCCCGAAACGGCAATCGGCCGGGTTTCATACCGGCACTGTTCACGGCCGCGCTCAGTTTGACCGCTGGCGGCTGATCGGGGGGTGTTCTGTTGTATTCAGGCCTTGCGCCTCACGCTCTCTGCCGGCGATCCTGGCAGCATCGGCTCGAGATGTCGCAGCGCACGCACGTACACCCGGCGCTTGAACGGAATGACATGCCGTATCGGGTACCAGAAATCGACCCAGCGATAGCTGTCGAACTCCGGCTTGTCGACTGCGTCGAGCCGAAAGGCGTCATCGTCGGCGAGAAAGTGCAATAGAAACCAGACCTGTTTCTGACCAATACAGACCGGCTTCTGATGACGACGACGGTAACGACGGGGCAAGCGATAACGCAACCACCCGGGCGTGGAACCAAGCACGTCGACATGTTCCGGCATCAGCCCGGTTTCCTCGGTCAGTTCGCGGTACATGGCCTCTAGAGGCGTTTCGTCGGTGTTCATGCCGCCCTGCGGGAACTGCCAGCCGTCCTTGCCGGCACGCCGCGCCCAGAACACGCGACCGTCGTCCCTGGCCAGCACGATCCCGACATTGGGTCGAAAACCGTCCGGGTCTATCATGGCCTTGGTCTGCGTGCCCGGCTATCATACCGGGCCGCGGAAAATATCAACTGTCTCAAATGGTAATCAATTCATGCCCGGTACACCAGCCGTTCGGTCGATAGTCCTGTGGATGCTGTTGCCGGCGCTGTTGCCGGCCAGCCTGCTGCTGGCAACGAGCTGGGGCAGCGGGGGCTGGGCATGGCCCTGGACCGACGATCCGGCGATGTCCCGGGTGATCACCGAACTGCGGTTTCCGCGTGCCATTGCCGCGTTCGTGACCGGGGCCCTGCTCGCGCTGGCCGGCTGCCTGATGCAGGTTCTGCTGAGAAACCCCCTGGCCGATCCTTACATCCTGGGCCTATCCGGTGGCGCGGCCGCATTCGCCCTGATCGGCATGGCCGCGGGACTGACCTTCCTGCCGGTGCCATTGCTGGCCTTCTGCGGTGCATTACTGACCATGGTGCTGGTGTTCGTGCTCGCGCGCGGGCACGGCCCCTGGAGCACGACGCGGGTCTTGTTGACCGGAGTCGTTGTCGCCGCCGGCTGGGGTGCAATCATTTCACTGGTGCTTGCCATGGGCCCGGACGCCAGCCTGCGCAGCATGCTCTACTGGCTGATGGGTGATCTGGGCTACGCCTCGTTGTCGGCATGGTGGCTGCTGCCGCTCGCTGCCGGGCTGGGACTGTTGTGGTTTCGTGCCCGCAGCCTCAACGTGATGGCTGCCGGCGAGATGCAGGCCGCCCTGCTCGGTGAAGCCACGCGCGTGCGCTTCTGGGAAATCTACGTCGTCGCCTCGTTGCTCACCGCCCTGGCCGTATCGATTGCCGGCGCGGTCGGCTTCGTCGGCCTGATCATTCCGCACCTGATGCGCCTGATCGTCGGCGCCGACCACCGCCGACTGTTACCGGCAGCGGCATTGTTCGGCGGCAGTTTCCTGGTTCTGGCAGACACGGCTGCCCGCACCCTGCTCAGCCCGCGGCAGTTGCCGGTAGGCGTATTGACTGCCCTGATCGGCGTGCCGCTGTTCCTGCTGCTGCTCTACCGCGCGGCGCGCATCCGATGAACCACCCGGTCCGCACGGATCTCAGTGCCCACGACCTGGATGTCCGCATCGGCCGGGTACAAGTGGCCTCCGGGCTCAACATGGCCATGCACGGCGGCGAGTTCTGGGGACTGCTGGGTCCCAACGGGGTCGGCAAAACCACGCTGCTCAAGACCCTGGCCGGACTGTGGGAGCCGGACAACGGCGGAATTCACCTCGCCGGACGCCCGATTGGGGAGCTGTCCAGGCGAAGCATCGCCCGGATGCTGGGCATGTTGCCGCAGCACACGAACTATGCCTTCGATGCATCTTGCCTGGAAACCGCCTTGGTCGGGCGCCATCCCCACCTCGGGCCCATCGACCGCGAATCGCGCGCCGACCACGACATGGCGCGCGAGGCGCTCGACGCGCTGGGCATGCTGGAACTGGCCGAGCGCAGCTGCATGGATCTGTCCGGCGGCGAGTCCCGCCGTCTGGCACTGGCCACTGTGCTGGTCCAGGACCCGCAAATGATGCTGCTCGACGAGCCGACCAATCACCTCGACCCGGCCAACCAGGTCACCATACTCAACGTGCTGCACCGAAGGGTTCGGGAACAGCGCAAGTCGGCCCTGATGGCACTACACGAGGTCAACCTGGCGACCTGCTACTGCTCGCACGTCCTGCTGCTTTACGGCGACGGCGAATGGGATGCCGGTCCGACCGCCGAACTGCTCACACCCGAGAACCTCAGTCGGCTTTACCGCTGCCGCGTGCGACTGGTCGATGACGGGCGGCAAAGAGTTTTCGCGGTCGCAGGGCCCTGATCGGCCCCGCCCTCAACTTTCGCGAATCGAAACCTCCTGACCCTGTCGCAGGCGTTCGTTGCCCCGGATGACGACACGGTCGCCTTCCTGGATCGGGCCGCGCACCTCGATCCAGTCACCCTCGCCGATGCCGGTGGTCACGCGAATGCGGCGCGCCTGGTTGTCTTCGTCGACGATGAACACGGCGATGCCGTCCCCCCTGAGCACGAGGGCGTCACGCGGCACGGCCAGCACCTCGCGCACGTCGGCGGTGGGCACGGTCACCCGCACGGTCTGCCCGACCGGCAGGCGGGCATCGAGATCCAGCCTGAGTTCGAACACGTGGCGGGCCTCGTCGCCGACACTGACGGTCGTGCGCAGAGGGGCATGGAGCAACTCGCCGGCCACCATGATCGCCAGCTCGTCGCCGGGCTGCACGAAGCGGTAATAGTTCAGCGGTGCGCGCGCCACCACTTCCAGACTATCGGGATTGACCATCCGCAAGACGCGGGTACCGGCGGCCACGCGCTCTCCGACCTGGGCGACGCGCTCGGCCACTACCCCCGGAAACGGAGCGGTGATGCGCGTGCGATCGATCTGGTCCTCGACCTGCTCGAGTCGAACACGAGCCACGATCAGGTCGCTGGCGGCAATGTCGCGCTCGGAAAGCGTCTGGTCGATCTGGCTGGCGGCCGCCAGGTTGGTTTCCGCTAACCGCTCGAACCGACGCAATTCGGCTTCGAGAAACTTCAGGCGCGCCTCGGCACGCGTGATCTCCGATTCGAGCTCGCGCGCACGCAAGTTCAGGGTCGTGTCCTCGATCCTTGCGACCACGTCGCCGGCTTCGACCCGGCTGCCGATATCGGCCACTTCGATCAGGCGTCCGTCGACTTCGGCCGACAGGAAAGCATCGGAGCGCGAAACCACCGTACCGGCCACCTGCATGGTCGGCGCCATTGTGGTCAGCCGTGCCTCACTCAACTCCACCGGCGGCGTACCGCCGAACTGGGCCAGCGCTGCGGCCGGAATCACAACCGTCGCAACCACCATCAATCGGGACATTCTCTGCATCAAATCCTTCCTCATGCCGGCACGACCTCACCCGAGGCGGCCGTTTGTTTCTCCTCGTTGACCCGCAACAGACTCGGCAGCAGGATCAGCGTGAACAGGGCACTGATGGCCATACCGCCGACGATGACCGCGGCCAGGCCGCGATACAGTTCGGTGCCGGCCCCGGGCAACAGCAGCAGCGGCATCATGCCGAACAGGCTGGTCGTGGTACTCATCAGGATCGGCCTGAGCCGCAGACGCACGGCGGTTTCCACCGCCTCACGCCGGCTCAGGCCTTCACGTTCACCATCCCGCGCCCGGTAGACCAGCAGGATGGCGTTGTTGACCACCAGGCCAAGCAGGATGACAAACCCGATCATGGTCAGCATATCCATGGCCTGGCCTGTAACCCAGCCGGTCACACGCAGGGCGACGATGCCGCCGACGGTGGCCATCGGGATGGTCATCAGCACCAGCACCGAGTCGCGGAATGATCGGAACAGGGCCGAAATCAGCAGGTAGAGAATGACGATGGCCAGCAGGAAACTGCCGCCCAGGTTCCTGAGCGTTTCCCCCAGCGCTTCGGCCGTGCCTCGGTAAGTGATCACCCCGTCAGGTGGCAACGCCTCGCGCAGTGCCGGCTCGACCTGCTGCTGAAGTATCTCGATTGCCGTTTCCATGGGCATGCCCGAGGGCGGGGTGACCTGCAGGGTCATGGTGCGGCGACGATCAACACGCCGAATCTGGTTGGGGCCGGCGGTGCGCTCGAGCTCAGTCAGCTCGCCCAGGGTGGCCATGCGGCCCGACGGCGTGTAAACCGGCATGGCCATGAATTCCTCGGGCGTGAGCCAGGCCTCACCGCGCAGGATGACGTCAAGACGGCGATCGCCGTCGAAGTAGTCGCCCAGGAACGCGCCGTCACCGAGTGCGCGGATCAACGTCGCCACGTCGCCACGCGTCCAGCCCAGTTCGGCAATCCGCCGGTCGTCGGGGCGCAGCCTGAGTTCAGGCTCTGCCAGTTCCAGCCCCGGCTGCGGCCGCACGGTGGACCCCGGCAGCTCACGCTGGATCAGGTCAAAACCGACCTGACCGGCTTCAAGAAGGTCCTCGAAATCGGCCGCCTGCAGGTTGACATCGATATTGCGGCTGCCGCGGCCACCGAAAATCGGCGATCGATTGGCTCGTCCAAAGGTGTCGGGGAAACCGGCGATCACCTCGTTGTTGATGACCTCCATCATGCGGTCGGCATCACGCGGATTCTCGGCGCGAAATCCCATGAAGGCACCGGTGCCGAAAAAGCCGACAAAGGCATTGGCAATCTTCGGTTCCTTGTCGCCGTCGATATAGGGTTGCAGGCGTTCATTGATGGGATTGATCAATTCGCGCTCGGCCGTGTCCGGCCCCATACCGGACGGTGTTTGCAGAAAGCCAAACACGAAATTGCGCTGCCCTTCGGGCAGGTAGTCTGCCGGTGGAACGAGAAGCGCGCCGATCAGCAGCGGCGCCACCGTCAGGCCGCCAATCCAGCTCCAGCGCCGTCGCGGGGTGTCTGTCAGCGCCATGATGCGGTCGGTAATCGCCTGCCACCAGTTGCCATGCCGATCGCTCAACTCGGCATCTCCAAGCAGCCGGTAGCTGGCCGCCGGCAGCACGATAATCGCCACCAGAAGCGAGCAGACGATGGCCGCAGAGATGACAACGGCCAGATCGGCAAACAACTGACCGGCCTCGTCCTGCAGGAAGATCACCGGCACGAAGATGGCCACCGTGGTGGCCGTGGAGGCCAGCAGCGCGCCCCACACCTGTCCGGCACCGCGGTCGGACGCCTCCAGCGGCGCTCGACCCATCTCTCGCTGACGCACGATATTCTCCAGCACGACAATGGCGGCATCGAGCACCATGCCGGTGGCAAATGCCAGGCCGGCGAGGGAAATGACGTTGAGGGTGCGACCGGTTCCGTCGAGCACCAGGAAGGCGAAACACAGGCACAAGGGAATGGCCAGCGCCACCATCATGGTGGCGCGCAGGCGCCGGAAGAACCACCACAGCACCAGGATGGCCAGGCTCATCCCCAATAGCAGGTTGGTGGCCACCATGGCGACCGACTGGCGAATGTAGATGGTGTCATCAGAGACCTGGACGTAGTACAGCCCGGCGGGCTCGAGGTGAGTCTCGCCAAGCTCGGCCATGGTCTGCTGGACATCCGCCATGACATCAAGCACATTCACGCCGGGCTCGGCAATGATGTTCATGGAAATCGACGGCCCGCCGTTCTGGGTCATCACGCCCGTGGCGTCACGCATGGTGCGCTCGATGGTGGCGACATCACCCAGAAAAACGGGGCGACCCTCGCGCCACTCCAGCACCAGGTTTTCCAGGTCGGCAATCTCGTACTGGCCGGCAAAACGCAGCGTGTACTGGCGCCGGCCGACCTCGCGAAAACCACCGGAGACGTCGTTGTTCTGACCCAGCGCCAGGCCGACACGGGTCAGATCGACGCCAATGGAAGCGGCCTGGTAGGGGTCGAAGGTAATTCTCACTTCGTAGGGCCGCCCACCCCGCGGATTGGCCGAAGACACGCCTGGCAGGCGTTCCAGCCGCTCCTTGACCACCTCTTCGACCAGGTCGTGGTACTCGATGATTGGCCGGTCATTGCCCGGCAGCGGCCGGATCGAGAACCAGGCAATGGTGTCACCGAACTGATCGGACCCCACCCGCACCGTCGGTTCGTTGGCATCGGCCGGGTAGCGCGGTACCTGGTTGAGGCGATTGATGACCTCGATCAGGGCGCGGTTGAGATCCGCTCCGACGTCGAATTCGAGATTGATCGAACCTCTGCCCTGGCTGGCGGTAGAGGTCATTCGCTGGAGGCCGGGCACATCGCGCAGCTGGTTCTCCTGTGGCTCGATGATCTCCGATTCGATTTCGGCCGGTGCCGCGGCACGCCAGCCCGTCGATACCGAGATGGTCGGCCGGTCGATATTCGGCGTCATCTGGATCGGCAGGCGCGACAGGCTCAACAGGCCGAATATCACCAACAGAATGCAACCGACGGCCACGGCTACCGGGTTGCTTAATCCAAGTCGTGTCAGGGGCAAGGCAGTTCTCCAGGAAAAGTCCCACTCACGAGAAGCCCTAACGGCGACTCGCGACCAGTTATTGACAGCCGTGAATGTAAATGGTGCCGGTGAATTTTCAGTTCATTTCGGCAAACCGGCGACGGCCCGGACCCGCGCCTCGTGCATGGCCGTGGCAATGGCCGGCCCCCTCAACCCCTGCTCGACGAAACCACGGGCATCGACCGCCGCCGCTGTCGCCAGGGCACGCCGGAGAAAATCCGCCTGCGGATAGGGACGTTCATCCAGCCCCTTGCGCCCACGCCAATCCGCTTCACAGGCCAGAAGAAAAGGGTCCAGGCGCTCGGGCCGACGAAACAGGTCGAGCCGCTCCAGCAATTTAACAACCGTTGCGGATTTCAGGTCGAGGGCACGGTGGGCATGCAGGTGAAACTCACCGACCAGTAGCGCCAGGTCGCGACAATCCGACGGCACACGCAGCCGTTCGCAAACCCCGCGAATCGGCTCGAGCCCGCGCTTCTCGTGCCCGATATGACGTGGCCATTGCTCCCGCGGTGTCAGGCTCTTGCCAAGGTCGTGGACCAGGCAGGCGAAGCGCGCAGCCAGGGTCGCATCCAGCAACGCCGCCTGCTCTACAACCATCAGCGTATGGATGCCGGTGTCTATCTCCGGATGAAATTTCTCCACCTGCGGCACGCCGAACAGGCAATCGACCTCCGGCAGAATCACCGCCAGCGCACCGGTCTCGCGCAACACCTTGAAAAACCGCGACGGACAAGATTCCATCAAGGCACGCGCCATTTCCTGCCAGACCCGCTCGGGGACCAGGTGATCGACCTCGCCGTCGGACACCATTTCCCGGCACAGTGCCAACGTCTCCGCCGCCACCCGAAAGTCCGGGAAACGGGCGGCAAAGCGCGCCAGGCGCAGAACGCGCACCGGGTCTTCACGGAAAGCCGGAGAGACATGGCGAAGAATGCACTTTTCGAGATCCTGCCGCCCGCCGAACGGATCGATCAGCTCGCCCGCGGGTGAGCGGGCCATGGCATTGACGGTCAGGTCGCGGCGCGCCAGGTCGTCCTCGAGGGTGACATCGGGGCCGGTGTGGAACACGAAGCCGTGATAACCGTGCCCGCTCTTGCGCTCGGTCCGGGCCAGTGCATATTCCTCCCCGCTGTCGGGATGCAAGAACACCGGGAAGTCGCGCCCTACCGGACGGAAACCGCGCGACTGCATCTGCTCGGGCGAAGCGTCGACCACCACGTAATCGGCATCCTTGCTGGCACGCCCCATCAACTCGTCACGCACCACCCCACCGACGCGGTAGACCGCCAGGCCGTCTGCCGGATCGCGCCTATTCCTTGTCACGTCTTGCCTGTCGACGATAGCGCTGGTAACGGTGCTGTCTTGTGTTCGTGCCCAGCCATGCCGGCGCCAGTTCCGACATCGGCCAGGGCTCCATGCCCAGCTCGCCGAAGGCGTTGTCGGTACAAACGCTGTCAACCAGCAGTGACTTGTAGTTGTCCGAGGAAAACGGCTTGCCCGGCACGAAGTCAAAGGCAAGACCCTGCAAACGCCCCAGCGCATCGGGCAGGCCGACCACCGCGCGTTTGAGACCCAGTTGATCGCGCAGCCAGCATACCAGGTCGATCATCGCCCATTCCTCGCCACCGCACAGCTCGTGGATCCTGCCGAAACTTTCCGGCCGCTCGAGAACCCGGGCGAATGCCTCGACGACGTCGCCGACATAAACTGGGGCAAAGCGCGCTTGCGGACGCGCCAGCGGTAACACCGGCGAGATCTTCAACAGCCCGGCGAAACGGTTGAGGAAGCTGTCGTCAGGACCGAAGATGGTCGAGGGGCGCATGACGGTGGTATCGAGCTTGCCCTGCCTGAAAACCTCCTCGACCATCTGCTCGGCCTCACCGCGGGTCTTGAGGTACTGGCTATCGCCCTGACCGGCATTGAGGGCGCTCATGTGGATGAGCCGGCGGGCCCCGGTGTGCACGCAGGCGTCGATCAATTTCTCGACCAGCTCGACGTGGGCCCGCCTGAACCCCTTGCCGCCGCCGGCAATGCGCTCATTGAGAATACCGACCAGGTTGATGGCAGCATCGTGCCCGTCCAGTTGCCTGACGAGTTCGTCGCCGTCGTGGGGGTCGAACTGGCGGACGGTCACTGCGGGAATCACGGCCAGATCACGACAGCCTGGCGCGTAACGCGTGGCAATGGTGAGTTGATGACCGTCCTGGCTCAACCGTCGCGCCAGGTGACCTCCGACAAAGCCCGAACCGCCCAGAACCAGGATTTTCATCGACACTTCCCGCTCAGCGAATGACAAGCATTCATTCTACTCAATGCAGCCGGCCGCCCGCGCCGTGGCGTTCACACGCTACTCGTGGCAGGCAAAGCCCGTGCCGTTAGCTTCGCCAGCCAGCGCGTGGCGCGCCAGCACTGATGGCGTCTGGCCGAATTGCCACTCGTAAATGGTGGCGAAGGCAAGCACGCGCGGCACGTAGTCGCGGGTTTCGAAAAATGGCAGGGTTTCCATCCACACGTCCGGATCGGTGTGCGGTCGGCTGTCCATCCAGCGAGACACCGCGTTGATGCCGGCGTTGTAGGCCGCAGCCACCCGAACCCAGTCGCCATCGTAGCGCTCCTGCAATTCCGCCAGGTGGGCAATACCCAGCGGCAGGTTGACCTCGGGAGTCATCAAGTCGGCGCTGCCGTTGTAGTTCAGTCCATGGCGGCGAGCCACTGCCTGCGCGGTCGACGGCATCAATTGCAGCAGGCCGCGCGCACCGGCCGGTGACAGCGCATCGGGCTGCATCGCCGATTCCGCGCGCATCAACCCGTAGACAAGGGCGGGATCCACACCATAGCGCCCACTCAGCGCCACCACGCTGCCCTTCTCCGCCATGGGGAATCGCCAGGGGTAGGCACGCCGATTGCCGGCACCGTTGAGCGCGGCGATGGAACGGTCGTGCCAACCGTTGGCGGCCGCCAGCAAGGCGGCCTGCTCGAGTTCCGTATCACTCAGGCGCCGACTCACACGACTCCATGTTCGCCTGGCGTGGGAACTCAGACCGACATGAAACAATTCCATGGCCCTTTCAAATTCCGCATCTCGCAACAGACGCCGCTGAACGGCGGCATCGGCCACGATCTCTTCACTGCACAGCGCCAATTGCTGTTCCAGCTTCAGGGCCGCCAGGAAACCGTAATAATTGGGCTCAGCAGCCAGACTGCCGAATGCGACAAGCGCCTCGGGTCGATTCAGCGCCGCCTGGGCACGGCCACGCCAGTAGCGCCACCGGGACTGCGCCTGCTCGGCAGCGGCCATGGCCTGTATGCTCTCGAGCACGTCGGACCAGCGGTCATGGGCCATGGACACGCGGGCCCGCCATTCCAGTATCTGCTGATCGCGAACCTCGTCGGGCAGCGCATCGATGGCGGCGATGGCCTCTTCTTCCAGCGCGACGGCCTGGAACAGTGCCAGCTCCCGCTCGATGCGATGACGTTCGGCATCGTCCCAGGCAAAGCGCGGCGCCAGTGCCCTCCAGTGCCGGTGGGCACGTTCCTGATCGCTGCGGGCAAGACGACGGACACCGATACTTACCAAAGTGCGCGAATAGGCATGATCCTGCCACTGCCGCGCGCGCCGCAATGTGGCGCCGGGCTGGGCCCGCATGCTGAGCCAGTGATCGGCCCAGTCGCGCTGTTCTCTCATCAGGTAGCGCCGCAGGTAGCGGGCCAGCCCGTCCTCGCCGGCATCCACCGCCATCTCGAAACGGCGCCATGCCAGCTCGTGAGACGGATTGCCCTGGCGTCGCCACCAGGCAAACGGCCGGTCGCAGGCCGAGGGCTGCGACCGGCCAACCAGCCAAAGGCGTTCGATTTCCTCGGCCAGACCGTCACGTTCACCTTGCTCGATGCGCGCCCTGGCGAGATGACAACGAACCTCGGTGTCGGAGTTGTCGCGCGAATGACGCAACAATGTCTCCCATTCGCCGCGGCTCCCCAACGAACGCAACCAGACCGTTTCCAGGCTGCCCGCGAATGACCAGTCCCGATATCGCGCCAGGAACTGCTCCATGACAACTTCGGGCACGGAATCGACTCGCTGGCGCAACAATTCGAATTCCAGGTAGGGAGTCAGCGGATAGTCCGGCAATGCGGCAATGGCCAGCATCATGCCGGACTGATCTCCGCGTCGGGCCGCCGACCACCCCTGAATAAAGGTGTCACGCTCGGCCTCGCGGGTGACTGTCGTGGTGTCTTCGGCATGCGCCGGCGCACTGCACATGGCCAGCATGCCCAGCAACAGCAACAATCCGACCGGCAACTGCCTTGCTTTCATCGCTTCAACACTCCAAACTGCCCCCCGGCAATTCCGCCTGTCACGGCGTTCTGTCCATTCGTGCTTTCAATCACGCTTATCTTACTCGTCGTCGGTGCCGTTGCGGGAATCCTCGCCGGCCTGCTGGGTATCGGGGGCGGCCTGGTCATCGTTCCGGCCCTGGTCTGGCTGCTGGTGGCGCAGGGGCTGGACGGCAACCTGGCAGTCCCGGTGGCAGTGGCCACGTCGCTGGCCACCATGTTGCTGACTGCCGCAAGTGCCGTCTGGTTCCAGCACAGGCGCGGGGCACTGGACTGGACCGCCGTGGCGCGCCTGGCCCCGGCTGTCGCCGTCGGCGCGGCCGCGGGGGCCGGCCTGGCGGTGGTCATTCCCGGGCGTGCGCTGGCGTTGATCTTCGCGTTCATCGTCGCCGCAATCGGTTTGCGCATGCTGTTCGCCACCTCGACGCGAATCAGCGAACGGCCCGCTTTCCCGCGCCTTTGGTGGATCATCGGTCCGATCATCGGTGCGGTATCGGCCATGATCGGCATCGGGGGCGGCACCTTCAATGTTCCCTACCTGGCCCGCAACGGATACGTCATGGTGCGTGCAGTGGCCATCGCCTCGGCCTGCGGCTGGCCAATCGCCGCCGGCGGCGCACTGGTGTTCATACTGTCAACGGTGGAACTGCCCGGGCTGAACTGGCATATCGGTTACGTCTGGCTACCGGGAATGGTGCTGATCGGCCTGGCAGGCATGCTGGCGGCACCGGCCGGGGTCGCCCTGGCGCATCACTTGCCGGCAGCGCGCCTACGACGCCTGTTTGGAGGCGTGCTGATCCTGGTGGCCATCCGAATGATCAGCGGGGTCGGGTAACTCGACATCCTCATCGAGGTTGACGACCATCGACAGCGGGCGATGATCGGAATAGCTGATCGGCAGCACTTCCAGTTCGGCAATATCCATGTTGGGCGAAACCAGGATGTGGTCAATCGCTCGCTGCGGCTGCCAGGATGGAAAAGTCAGAATATGGCTGTCGGGGATGATCAGTCCGGCCTTGTCGCAGAAACTGCGCAACTCGCGTGAGCCGGGCCCGGTATTAAGGTCACCCATCACCACTACGTGGGGATAGGCACGAACCAGCCCGGCCACATAGTCGAACTGCTGGGCACGGGCGCGCCGGCCAAGGGCCAGGTGCAGGATCACCAGCCACAGCGCCTTTTTTCCTTCACCGAAACGCACCACCATGGCGCCGCGACCGGGAATCGCGCCGGGCAGCTTGTGCTCCTCGATCTCGCTGGGCTCGACCCGGCTGAGCAGGCCATTGCCCGCATGCGCGATCATGCCGACCTTGCGATTGCCCTGATGGTTCCAGTACGGGAAACGTGCATGCGTCGCCAGGTACTTGGCCTGGTTCAGAAACCCGGAACGCAGGCTGCCGCAATCGACTTCCTGCAGGGCGACGATATCGTATTCCGCTACCAGCTCGGCAATTGCATCGAGGTTGGCGACGCGCTGGTTGTTGGGCAACACCTGCCGCCAGCTACGGGTCACATACTCGCTGTAACGGCCGGTCGTGGTGCCGGCCTGGATGTTGTAGCTGAGCAGCTTGAGTTGCCGCGAAGGGGAAGACACGCGGAGTTAAGAAGCGGCTTCCGCGTCTTCCCCGTCTCCCGCTTCCTCGCCATCAAGGTTCGGCTGCAGATCGGCGGCCTCACGCTCGACCAGATACTGCACGGCTTCGACCATCTGCTGATAGCTGTCGAAACTGTTGGGCTGAACCCGCCACTTGCCGTGGACAATCACCGTCGGCGTGCTGCGGATGCCGAACTGGCGAACCAGGTTTCGGTTCTGACGCATCCGTGAATCAACCGCAAACGACTCGGAGGTATTGAGAAATGCTTCCTTCTCGACCCCGAAATTGGTGTAGAACTCGGCCACGTCGTCGAAACTGCGGAACTGGCGACGCTCGTCGTGCAGGGCCCGGAACATGGCCTCATGCGCGCCCTCGTCAATGCCCATCACCTGCGCGGTGTAATAGGCCCGGGCAAACAGGTCCCAGCCACGCTGAAGCGCGATCGGCAGGCGGCGGAAATCCACGTTACCGTCCTGCTCTTTCTCCCAGGACTCGATGTGTGGCAGGAAGTTGCGGCAAGCCGGGCAAGGGTAGGCAAAAGCTTCGATCACCTCGACCCGATCACCGGAAACCGATACCGGAGTCCCGATGCGTTGATAGTGCTCGCCTTCTCTGAAGGGCTCGGCCATGGCCGAACCGGCCAGAACGATCAGACCCACGATGGCAGCAGTGAATTTCAGCATGGACGGCTCCGTTTGTTTTCTTGTCATGTCGTGACTCTCATTGACCCATGGGGCCCTTTCTAGTTCCGCGATCGCACTCAGCGAGCCCGGTGCAGACCCTCGATGAAGGAGCTGACCGCCTGGATCTCTTCGTCGGTGAGGTTCCTGGCCGCCGCCACCATGATCTGGCTGTAAGGATCATCCTCGCCGTGGTGTTCGCCGGCTCGATAGGCTTCCAGGCGACTGACGGTGTAGTCGGTGTGCTGGGCGCGCACGACCGGGAAGTGTGCCCCCGGAATACCGTCGCCCGACGGACCGTGACAGGCGGCGCAAGCGGGCACACCGCTTTCATGGTTGCCAGCCTGGTAGATCTTCTGACCCAGTTCGACCAGATCCTCGTCGGCCACCCCGGGTTCGAGCCTTTGCTGCTCGTAGAACGCGGAAATATCAGCCAGGTCCTGGTCCGACAGGTTCGCAACCGTCGCATACATCTCCGGGACATTGCGTTTCTGTTCACGGATCAGGATGCTTTGCCGGGTCGCATAGTCCTGATGCTGTCCGGCCAGCTTGGGCCAGATACTGACCGTACTGTTACCATCGATGCCGTGGCAGGCAGCACAGGGGGCGGCCTTCTCTTCACCGGCTTCCGGGTCACCAACCCCGACTGCCATGGCGGCCAGCGGCGCGCAAGCCAGCAGCGTCATCAAGAATCGAGCCATTTGCGTGGTACTCCTGATTGAGAATTTCTGAGAAACTGAACCTGATATTATCGCTTCTCATCCAATCGTGTGCCAGTCCGTGAGTGCAATTCGACGCCTGCTCAGGCAAGCAGAATATCTGATCAGTGTCCACAACCGGTCACAACTCCCCCCGGACCAAGGGCGCGAAGTCGCCATTGCGGGCCGTTCCAATGCCGGCAAGTCCAGCCTGATCAATCGTTTATGCCATCGCAAGGCACTGGCGCGCACCAGCCGCACGCCGGGCCGCACGCGGCAATTGGTCTTTTTCCGTCTCGACGACGACCACCACCTCGTCGACCTGCCAGGCTACGGGTTTGCCCGTGTCGGCGGTGACCTGAAGCGCCACTGGAAAGGGCTGATTCAGGGCTACCTGGAAAAACGTCAGGCGCTGGCCGGCCTCGTGATCGTCATGGATGTACGTCACCCACTCAAGGAAGGCGACGTGGAACTGGCCAACTGGGCCGGCAGTCGCGGTCTGCCGCTGCACCTGGTGCTGACCAAGGCCGACAAGCTCGGGCGCGGCAAGCAGAATGAGGCACTGCTGCAGGTGCGCAAGCAGGTCGACGCCAACGTCGGGGTGCAACTGTTCTCGGCAACCAGCGGACAGGGCGTGGACGAACTTGAAGCGGCAATGTCCGATTGGTTGGTAGACGGCCGGGAGAATCAGCCAGCGGGGTGAACAGACAACCCCGGCCAGTAATCAAGCTGCGTCAGTTCACGATCAAGCAGGCTGAGATCACCGAGGTTTTCCTCGATCAACAGCTTGAGGCTGCTGAAACTCTCCGGATCCACACCACGGAAGCAGCAAGCGAGGCGTTCAGCCTCGATACGAACTACCGAGACGCTCATGGTCATGGCAACCTCGCTGCCGTTGACCTCGCCGCGCAAGCTCAGGCTCAACTCGCCGAGATTCTCATCCAGCGACATCGACGAGAGGCTTGGTACCTCAAGCAAGGCACCGTTTAGCGAAATATCCAGCAACACGGCAGGTACACGCGCCTGCTCCCCGATACGCAGCAGCGCCTGGGCCTGGAAGGGGAAACGGTGAAATCGACGTCGTTCGCTGGTGGTGGACACGCAATTCTCCATACGGCTCGTGCTTTATTTTGCTGGCCATACGGCCGATTTTTTTCACATCAATGATAGCACTTCCTCCGCAATGGCCTTGCTCGCGCCACTCGGATGCTATATTCAGCCCTGAAATCGCTTCTTCGATGACTCCACCGCTCCATGCAAATCGGTCGCCACTCGATAAACCCCGCGCTGGGCCTCGCGCCGATGGCCGGCGTCACCGACAAGCCGTTTCGGTTGTTGTGCCGGCGCCTGGGTGCGGGCCTGGCAACCTCGGAGATGACCACCTCCGACCCGTCGCTGTGGCATACGCGCAAGTCGCGCGAGCGCATGGACCATGCCGGCGAGCCGGGACCGGTGAGCGTGCAGATCGCCGGCACCGTGCCCGGGGTGATGGCCGAGGCCGCCCGCCATAACGTCGAGCACGGCGCCGAAATCATCGACATCAATATGGGCTGCCCGGCCAAGAAGGTCTGCAAGGCCTGGGCCGGTTCGGCGCTGATGCGCGACGAGCCACTGGTTGCCCGGATCCTCGAAGCCGTGGTCGCCGCCGTCGATGTTCCGGTTACTCTCAAGATCCGTACCGGCTGGGATGCCGAGCACCGCAACGGGCCAACCATCGCGCGTATCGCCGAAGACTGCGGCATCCGGGCACTGGCCGTGCACGGGCGCACGCGCGACCAGAAATATCAGGGCGAGGCCGAATACGACACCATCGCCGAGATCTGCCGGTCGATCGCCATCCCGGTGTGGGCCAACGGCGATGTCGATGGGCCGGAAAAGGCACGCCAGGTCATCGAGCACACCGGCGCCGACGGCTTGCTGATCGGTCGCGCTGCCCAGGGGCGTCCCTGGATCTTCCGCGAGATTGCCCATTTCCTGAACACCGGCGAGCGGCTGCCGGAACCCGGCCTGGACGAAGTGCGCGACATCCTTATTGGCCACCTCCAGGCCCTGCACAGCTTCTACGGCGAGCCGCGCGGCGTGCGCATCGCACGCAAGCACCTGGGCTGGTATGCCGCCGGACGGGCCGACGAACGTGCCTTTCGCCGACACGTCAACCGCGCCGAGACTGCCAACGAACAACTCGATATCGTGCAGGCCTGGTTCGAGGGCCTGGAACGAGGCGAAACGCCGGCCATGCTGGCGGCGTAGAAACCGCCTCCGCTTCAACCCGGGCCGGCGGCCTCCACCACCCCGTCGCGCTCGAGCGCGGCAATGCGCTCGCCATCCAATCCAAGGCATTCGCCCAACACCGCCCGGGTATCGGCGCCAAGCAAAGGCGGCGCATGTCGATATTCAACCGGGGTGGCCGAAAACCGGACCGGGTTGGCCACCAACGGCAAATCGGCGCGCTGCGGATGATCCATGCGCTGCACCATGCCACGATGGCGGACCTGCTCGTCTTCAAACACGGCGGCCAGGTCGTTGATCGGTGAGGCCGGAATGCCCGCCGCAGCGAGATCATCAAGCCAGGCACATACCGTGCGCCCGGCCATGGCCAACTCGATCTGGGGAATCAATTCGCGACGATGCGCCACCCGGTCGCGATTGCGCCGGAAGCGATCATCTTCCGCCCACTCCGGGTGGCCGGCAAGCCCGGCGAAGCGCTCGAACTGGGCATCATTGCCCACTGCCAGCATGAGGAAGCCGTCGGCGCAGGCAAACGCCTGGTAGGGCACGATATTGGGATGCGCCGTGCCCTGACGCCCGGGCACCTGCCCGCCGACCAGGTAATTGGCCGCCTGGTTGGCCAGCCAGGCCACCTGGGTATCGAGCAGTGACAGGTCGATATGCTGGCCTTCGCCGCTGCGCCGGGCATGCAACAGGGCCGCCTGGATAGCACTCGCGGCGTACATCCCGGCCATCAGGTCGGCCACCGCCACGCCCACTTTCTGCGGACTGCCGTCGGGTTCGCCGGTAATACTCATCAGTCCACTCATGGCCTGAATGGCGGCATCGTAGCCGGCCTGGTGGGCACGCGGCCCGTCCTGTCCGAAACCGGTGATGGAGCAGTAGACCAGGCCGGGGTGGTAATGCTTCAGGCTGGCCCAGTCCAGCCCGTACCGGGCCAGGCCACCGACGCGAAAATTCTCGATCAGCACATCGCTCTGAGCGGCCAGATCGCGCACCAGGCGCTGACCGCGCGGGTCGGCCAGGTCGATCGCCACCGAGCGCTTGCCGCGATTGGCGGCCAGGAAATAGGCCGATTCGCCGGTCTCGTTACCGGCATCGTCGTGCAGCCAGGGCGGGCCCCAGCCGCGCGTGTCGTCGCCGCTGCCGGGACGCTCGACCTTGATCACCTCGGCCCCGAAATCGGCCAGCAACTGCCCGGCCCAGGGACCGGCGAGAATGCGCGAGAGCTCCAGTACGCGCACACCGGCCAGCGGACCACTCATGTCAGCATGCTCGCCAGGCGGTCGAGTGCGGTCACGCAATCGGCATCGACCTTGAAGTGCAGCCAGCGCTCGGCGCGCGTGCGCCCGCGGTTGAGCGCGGCCACCGGCAAACCGCGGTCGGCAGCTTCACGCACCAGGCGAAAGGCCGAGCCGACGACCAGCGAACTGCCCACGGTCATTACCGCGTCGGCCTGCTTCAATTCCTCGGCCACGCGAGCGCGCGTAGGTGCCGGAATCGATTCGCCGAAGAACACCGCCTCGGGCTTGAGCCGTCCGCCACAGCCTTCGCAGGACGCTACCTCGAAGCCCGGCCAATCGCGCGCGTCGAGCTCGGCATCGCCGTCGGCATTGAAGCCCAGCACCCGACCACTCCAGCGCTCATTGAGAGCGACCAGTCGCAGCTGCAAGGCGTCCCGGGCCTCGATTTGCCCGCAATCCAGGCAGCGCACCCGGTCAAGCCGCCCATGCAGATCCACGACCGACGGCTGCCGGGCACGCCGATGAAGTCCGTCGACATTCTGGGTAACCACCGTACCGACCCGCCCCGAGCGCGCCAGTCGGCCCAGGGCAAGATGCCCGGCATTGGGGCTGGCCGCCGACATCGCCGGCCAGCCGAAATAGCTGCGCGCCCAGTACCGCCGGCGGGTGGCCGCGCTGGCAATGAAATCGGGGTAGAGAATCGGACGGCGCTGCAGCCAGCGCCCTTCGCCGTCACGGTAGGCAGGAATGCCCGAGCCCGTAGAACAACCGGCCCCGGTCAACACCAGCACGCGCCGATGCGCCTGAAGGAACTCCGCCAGCGCGGGCAGTTCGGCCACCGGTGCGGCCACACCGCCATCGGCACCCATCTCCGGGATTCGGATCGTCGGGGTCATGTCCAAAGTTTACCTGTTGGTTGGCGGGTTGTCGTTTTGTCCTTTCGCCTTTCCCGTTTACCCATTGACCCATTTAACCCTCATCCCCCGCTTTATAATCGCCCCAGGCTCCGATCCAGCGATTGATCATGTTCCCACTCACCCGCATGCGCCGTACCCGCGCCCACGCCTTCTCCCGCGCACTGGTGCGCGAGACAAAGCTGGCCGCAACCGACCTGATCCTGCCGGTGTTCGTGCTAGAAGACGCGGCCGGCCGCGAACCCGTACCCTCCATGCCCGGCGTGGAACGGCTGGGACAGGATGGATTGTTTGCAGTGGCAGAGCGCTGCCTTGCAGTGGGCATCCCGGCCATCGCCCTGTTCCCGGCGGTGCCGGCCGAACGCAAGAGCGAAACGGCAGAAGAGGCCTGGCGCGACGACGGCCTGGTGCAGCAGACCGTACGCGCACTCAAGCAGCGTTTTCCCGAGCTCGGCGTGATCACCGACGTGGCGCTGGACCCCTACACCAGCCACGGCCAGGACGGCATCATCAACGAGACCGGCTACGTGCTCAACGACGAAACCGTCGATGCACTGGTCAAACAGGCGCTCAGCCATGCCGCGGCCGGTGCCGACGTGGTGGCACCGTCGGACATGATGGACGGGCGTATCGGCGCGATCCGCGAACAGCTCGAAAACGAAGACTTCGCCAACACCATGATCCTCAGCTATGCGGCCAAGTACGCCTCAAGCTACTACGGCCCGTTTCGCGACGCGGTCGGTTCGGCCGGCAATCTGAAAGGGGCGACCAAGGACAACTACCAGATGGACCCGGCCAACTCCGACGAGGCCCTGCGCGAGGTGGCGCTGGATCTCGACGAGGGCGCCGACATGGTGATGGTCAAGCCGGCCCTGCCCTATCTCGACATCATCCGCCGGATCAAGGACGAGTTCGGCAACCCGACCCTGGCCTACCACGTCTCCGGTGAATACGCGATGCTCAAGGCAGCGGCGGCCAATGGCTGGCTGGACAACGACCGGGTGCTGATCGAAACGCTGACTTCGATCCGGCGCGCCGGCGCGGATGCGATTCTAACGTATGCAGCCCTGGAGGCTGCTGAATTGTTGGGAAGAAGGTAAGAGGATGAGAGGTAGGACGGCGCATCCCATCAAACTCGCCGTCTTCGGCCAGCCGGTGGCACACAGCCTGTCCCCGCGCATTCACCGTATGTTCGGTGAGCAGACGGGCATCGCCGTCGATTACAAGGCCATCGAGTCGGAACCTGACGAGTTGGCGGCCCGGCTCTCGGCATTTCGCGAGGACGGCGGCTGCGGCGCCAACCTGACCGTGCCGCTGAAGGAAATCGGGTTGCGATTGTGTTCGGCCATCGAACCGGTCGCCAGGCGCGCCCGCGCAGTCAATACTCTCAAGGCGGCCGAAGACGGCTGGCATGGCTACAACACCGACGGCGCCGGGCTGGTGCTCGATCTGGAGAGACTCGGCCTGGACCTGGCCGGCAAGCGAGTACTTGTCGTCGGCGCCGGCGGTGCGGTGGCCGGCATCCTCGAGCCGCTACTGGACATGAACCCGGAGCGCATCTGCCTGCTCAATCGCACCCCTGAACGTGCCCGCCGCCTGGCCGACAAGTTCGCCCACCGCGGCCACATCGAAGCCGCCGCACTGGAAGACGGGCCGGGCGAAATGCCATGTGACCTGCTGATCCAGTCGACCAGTGCCGGGCATACCGGCACCACGCTGACACTTGACCGCCAGTGGCTGACCGACGAGGCCAGCGCCTACGATCTCAATTACGGGGCAGTCCATGCGGCATTCGCCGGCTGGTGCCGAGACAACGACCTGCCGGTCCACGACGGCCTGGGGATGCTGGTCGGCCAGGCCGCGCTGGCCTTCGAGACCTGGACGGGCCGGCGACCGGCGATCAGCCCGGTGCTCGAAAAGCTGAGAGCCTGAAGCGCTCGGGGGGGGTGCCCGGCGCGACGGGCTAATGGGCTAATGGGCTAATGGGCTAATGGGCTAATGGGCTAATGGGTGAATGGGTGAATGGGTGAATTGACCACAAACCAGCCAGGCCCGTCCCGTTACCCCGTTACCCCGTTACCCCGTTAACCCGTTACCCCGTTAACCCGTTACCCCGTTAACCCGTTAACCCGTCAACCCGTCAACCCGTCAACCCGTCAACCCGTCAACCCGTCAACCCGTCAACCCGTCAACCACCTGAGCATCAACTCACCACCGTCACCGGCGTATGACTATGGCGAACCACCTTGTCGGAGACGCTGCCGAGCAACAACGAACCAATCTTCGACTGCCCCCGGCGTCCCATGACCAGTAGCCTGTCCTGGGCATCGCCCAGCCACTCGATAATCTCCTCGGCCGGATCGCCGATCAGGGCCACCTCTTTCGGTTCTTCGGGACGCTCGCTGATCTGGGCCAGCACCTGGTCAAACGCTTTTCGGGCCGACTGCGTGCGAGCCTGCTCCAGGGCCTCGGGGCCGAACCCCAATGCGCCGCTGGTATCGTCAGTGACCATCGGAAACACGTGCAGCAGGACCAGCGGCACTTGCATTGTGTCGGCCAGGCGCGCACCTGTTCGTGCCGCACGGATCGCGGCATCCGACCCGTCGACAGCCACCACTACATTGTTGAAATCCTTCATGTTCAGACCCCGCTAGGTATTTCAGGGAAAATTCAATTGCATGTTACACCTTCGGCACTGGTCCGGGCATGTGACCAGGCTCCGAGTCGAACCCACCCTATTTGCGTTTGTGGAAAATTGTGATATAAATCACACGTGAAATCCCGAACTCACCCGCATCGAAGTGCGGGATGACGGCTTCTACGACCAGCATTCTTGCACTAAAAGGGGAACACCGGTGCAGTCGAACCTTGCGGCTCTTGCTCGCACCACCAGCCTGTGGGTCACAACCATTCTCGCCATGTTGCTGTCGGCTGTCGTTCTTGCAGCCTCCGACAACAACTGGACCGAGCGGGGCGACCGTGCCGCCGAACTGATTCGCTCCGCCGAGTCGGCCGACACCATTGCCGAACGCAACCGGCTGGCCGATGATGCCCTGGCCATTCTCGATGCCCTAATCGAACACCCGGACGCGCCCGACGACGTCATCGCCCGCAGCCGATTCGACCGCTTGCTCGCGCTGCGTGCACGTGAATCCATGGATGCGGTCGTCGAGGAATACGAAGCATTGCTGGAAGACGGTTTCGATCCGCCGGTGTGGGTCACGGTCGCGGCAGCGGATGCTCACCTCTACCAGCGCCGTCCCGAACTGGCACTGGAGTTTTACCAGCGGGCCCTGGCCGACGCCCCGGACCGCCAGCCCACGCGTCAGGCCATGTACTGGGCCTATCTGGAAAGCGAAGACTTCCGGCGCGCCATCGAACTGACCGATACGCTCATCCAACAAGCCGAGCCCGGCAGTCCCGAACACCAGCAGGCCAGTATTGCCGCGGCCATGGTCCGTGCCTATGCCAATCAATTGGCCGAGGCCCAGGAGCGGCTGGAAGCCGTGGTCGCCGAGCATCCGGAAAACCGCGAGGCGGCACGCAACCTGGCCACCATCTACCGATGGCGAGGCTGGCCTCACCGCGCCCTGCACCACCTGGAACCGCTCCTGGAAGAGGCTCCGGAGCACACGGGAAACCGGCTTCTCCATGCCGGGCTGCTCGACGACCTGGGACGCTACCGGGAAGCAGTCGAACTACTCGACCAGTTGTATGCCGATCATCCCGAGAACCGTCACGTGCAACGCGACTGGATGGGCCGGCAGGAGCGGCGTCGCTGGGCGATGACCCTTGGGGGGGAATACGGTGAAAGCGACGGCGCCCAGGAGTTCGGCAGCCGCGACCGCAGTTGGGACGTACGCGTCGACGCCCCCTGGATCGGCCACCACCTTCAGCCCTATGCCCGGATCAATTATTCGGATGCGCGTTTTCCGGAAGGCGAATCCGATTACGACCGCTATGGCATCGGTATCAACTACCGGCGCAACCGTCACCATCTTTACGCCGAAGGACACGGCAACCGCACCGGAGCATCCCAGGCGGGCGTGACGGTCGGCTACGACTGGGAGGTCGGTGATCACTGGAGCTTCGCTACCCGCTACGAGAGTTTTTCTGCCGACGTGCCGCTGCGCGGTCGCCTTCAGGGGCTGGACGGCTGGAAAGCCGAGGCCGCAGTACGCTGGCAGGCGCACGAATCCCTTAGCGCGCGAGTGGGCGTATCGCGCCTGGCCATTTCCGACGGCAATGATCGTGATGCCGGGCTGGCCAGCCTCCGGCATCGTCTTTACACCTCGGCCCACCACGTCACCGACGGCACCCTGGATGCCTATTACTCACGCGCAAGCCAGTCCGGCGGCCCCTACTACAACCCCGACAGCGACGCTTCACTGGTCTACGTTCTCCAGCACGACTGGATGACCTGGCGACGCTACGAGCAATCCTTCACCCAGCGGTTCGTGGCCGGCGGGGGCGGTTACTGGCAACAGCACGTCGGCACCGACGCCATCGGCCTGGTGCGCTACGAGCACCTGTGGCAAATGAGCCAGCGCTGGTTCCTGCACTACGGAGTCGGGGCGGCCAGCCGGGTCTACGACGGCGACCGCGAAACCCGTATCGACGGCCAGCTCAGACTGCGAGGTGTTTTCTGATGAACCGGCACTTTGGCGACCAGCACAGGAGTAGTCACCATGCCCTGGGGTGAAACGACCGGCATCCTGGCGACGCTGTTCAATTTTGCGTTTTTTTACCCGCTGTTCATGGCCTGGCTGTGGATGATCGGCGGGATCTGGTATTTCTTCCACTGGGAACGACCGGATCGACGCAACCCGGAACAACCGCCCGAACTCGACGAGCAGCCCGGCTGCTCGATCCTGCTGCCCTGTCACAACGAGAGCGAACAGGTTAGAGAAACTATGGAATGGCTGCTCAAGCAGACCTATCCGAACTTCGAGATCATCGCCATCAACGATGCCAGTACCGACGATACCGGTGAAATTCTCGATGAAATTGCCGCCAGGCACGAGCAGGTCCGCGTCATTCACTTCAAGTCCAACCAGGGCAAGGCCATGGGATTACGCATGGCGGCCATGGCGTCGAAGCACGAGTTCCTGTTCTGCGTCGACGGCGATGCCGTACTGCACCCCAGCGCCATCCAGTGGATGATGTGGCACTTCATCACCGGCCCGCGCGTGGGGGCGGTTACCGGCAACCCCCGCATTCGCAACCGCTCGACCATGCTCGGCCGTCTGCAGGTCGGAGAATTCTCTTCCATCATCGGGCTGATCAAGCGGGCCCAGCGCATCTACGGACGCATCTTCACCGTCTCGGGCGTGGTATCGGGCTTTCGCAAGGCCGCACTGCACCGCAACCGCTACTGGAACACCGACATGGTCACCGAAGACATCGATGTGACCTGGCTTTTGCAGGCCGACCACTGGGACGTGCGATACGAGCCTAACGCCATGTGCTGGATCCTGATGCCCGAAACCATCAAGGGGCTTTGGAAGCAACGTCTGCGCTGGGCACAGGGCGGCGTCGAGGTGCTGCTCAAGTATGGTTTGAAGGCGCTCAGGTGGCGACAGCGGCGAATGTGGGGAGTTGTCTTCGAATACCTTCTGAGCGTGGTCTGGGCCTACGTGATGGCGCTGATCTTCCTGCTCTATCTTCTGGGGCTGGTTGTACCACTGCCCGATACGCTGACGGTCGATTCCATCCTGCCGCAATGGAATGGCGTCATCCTTGGCCTGACCTGTCTGCTGCAGTTCGCTGTCAGCCTTGTCATCGACAGCCGTTACGAGAAAGGTTTGTGGCGGGTTTATTTCTGGGTCATCTGGTACCCGCTGGCCTTCTGGCTGATCAGCATGGCCACCACGGTCGCCGCGGTGCCGCGCGCACTGTTTCGCCGGCGCGGGCAGCCGGCGGTCTGGGTCAGCCCCGACCGGGGAGTGCGTCCATGAGCCCGCGCCAGCATCCGGCCCATCCCGACATCATCTACCGGCCCGATCTCCAACCGCGCGGCCGCCGCGTGATGTTCTCGAGTATCACGCTGCTGGCCTGGCTCGTCTGGTTCTACCTGTTTGCCCCGCTGCTGAGCCTGGGGGCATGGTGGTTTGGCATCGACGCCTTCCGCGAGTACATGCTGCTGCCGGGTGCGCGCAGCTACCTGCTCACGCTGACCGGTTACGCCATTGTCATCGCACTGACGTTCCTAGTCATCTTCGGCTGGTCACGTTACAACCAGATTCGTTTCGGCGGACCCGACCGACGCCAGGGACAACCGCCGGTCACCCCGGAAATGATGGCGCAGCGTTTTCACGTCAGCCCGCAACTGCTGCAGCAATTGCAGACAGCGAAAACAATCGAACTGAACTTCGACCCCACCAGCAGGCTGGCCCATCCGGTCATTCGCGAACCTGCGCACGGCAGGGAAAGCTCCCCGCAAGTGCAAGAGAACGCGCGCGAGGCCGAAAGGAGGTCGGGCACATGATTCAAGCCGTTCTCCGTGTCTTCAGCCGGGCCGCTTGCGGCAATCGCAGTCGACGGTGACCAGGCGTCGCTCCTCGGCGTCGACCACCAGGGCCGTAAGTTCACCACCCCAAACACAACCACTGTCGATGCACATCACCTGACCATTGCTGAAAGTGCCCAGCAGCGACCAGTGGCCGAACATCACGCTCCAGCCCTTCCAGTCCTGGTGCAGGAACTCGAACCAGGGCCGGAACCCTTTCGGCGCGTTCTTCGGACTGCCCTTGTAGTCCAGGTCCAGACGCCCCTCGTGATCACAGAAGCGCAGGCGGGTGAACACATTGGTGATGGCGCGCAGGCGCATGTAGTGCGGCTGCGTGGCACGCCATCGACGCGGGCGATTGCCGTACATGTGCGCGAAGAATTCTTCAGGCTCGGTTGCCAGGGCATGCTCCAGTTCACGGGCGCGCGCCCGCGCCGCTTTCGGATCCCAGCGCGGGTCGAGGCCGGCATGAACCAGCGCCAGCCGTCGCTTGCCGCTCTTCCACATCAGAGGCTGGGAGCGAAGCCAGTCCAGCAGTTCCCTGCCATCGCTCGCATCCAGAATCGTTTCAAATTCGGGATTACCGCGCTTGCCCTTGCGCACCCCGGCGGCATAGGCCAGCAAATGCAGGTCGTGGTTGCCCAGCACGGTCATGGCCGATCTCCCTAGGGAACGTACCAGACGCAATGTTTCCAGTGACTGGCCGCCGCGATTGACCAAGTCGCCTGCCATTCGAAGCCGGTCGGTGGCCGGGTCGAAGCGCAGCTTGTCAAGCAGACGCTCGAGTGCCTCGCAATGTCCCTGGACATCGCCGATGAAGATCTGGCGCTTCATGCCTCCCGCTCGACTCTGGTATTCACGGCGATACCGACGACAACATCGGTCACTGCCGTCGACTGGTCGAGCAACCCGCGC
Organism: Wenzhouxiangella sp.; assembly: GCA_007128175.1. GTDB lineage: Bacteria > Pseudomonadota > Gammaproteobacteria > Xanthomonadales > Wenzhouxiangellaceae > Wenzhouxiangella. The sequence goes on from SKXY01000318.1 coordinate 27,312, forward strand.
CGCACCCGGGCGGCGATGGTATCGGCCTTGACCAGCGGCAGTTCGGGGTCGAGCAGAACGGTGACGTCCATCACCACGCCGCCCCCCATGCGTCGCGTGCGCAGGTTGCGAAAATCACGCACGCCGTCGACCGCCATGATGATGCGCTCCAACTCCCGTCGCTCACGCTCGGGGATGGCGGTATCGACCAGCTCGACCACCGCAGAAGCCACGAACTGCCAGCCCATCCAGCCGACCATCGCCGCCACCACGATGGCGGCCGCGGAATCCAGCCAGGCCACACCGGCCATGACGCCGGCGACGCCGAAAATCACGACAATGGAGGAAAACGCATCCGAACGATGGTGCCAGGCATTGGCTTCGATTAACCTGGAGTCGGTGCTGCGCGCAACCCGCCGGGTGTAGTGAAACAGGACTTCCTTGATGACCACTGATGCCAGCGCGGCAGCCAGCGCCAGTGTGCCCGGTTGTTGCAATCGCTCGGGCTCGAGCAGGCGACCGACCGCGTCGATGAGAAAGCCGGCCGCCACCCCCAGCAACAGAAAACCGACCAGAGCCGAGGCCATGGTTTCGATCCGGGCATGACCGTACTGGTGGTTGTGATCGGCCTCCAGAGAACCCCAGCGGGCCGCCGCCAGGACCACCGCATCACTGACCAGGTCGGAAAAAGAGTGTACGCCGTCGACCACCAATGCCTGCGACTGTCCGAGAATGCCGGCAATGACCTTGCCGATGCCCAGCAACAGGTTCCAGGCGGCCCCAACGGCGGTGACACGGCGCTTGGCGGGCCAGTGCTGGATCATGGCCGCCGGCTGCGCCGAAAGGTGCAAAAACTGAGCTGGAAGGGATTGGCATCATCGGCAGGACGAACCGCCATGGCCTCGAGTTGCCATTGGGTCGGCGCCCAGGCCGGAAAGAAAGTGTCGGCCTCGACGTCGGTATCGATGAAGGTTAGTTCCATGCGGGTGGCCAGCGCCAGCGCCTGGGCGTAGATCTCGCCGCCGCCGATGACCATGACACGCTCGTGGCCATCACAGGCCGACAGGGCCTCGTCCAGGTCGCCGGCCAGCACCACGCCCTCGGGCAATTCCGGCCGACGTCGGCTGATGACGACATTGAGACGGCCGGGCAATGGCCGCCCGATCGATTCGAAGGTGCGTCGCCCCATCACCACCGGGTGCCCGAGGGTGACCGCCTTGAAATGCTTCAGGTC
>SKXY01000096.1 GCA_007128175.1 Wenzhouxiangella sp.
CCGGTGTTGGGGGTGGCGGTCAGGGTAGCTGTTTCGAAGTGCTCATATTCATCACCGCCGGCAACCGTGCCAAAATCTTCATCGTTGGCAGTGGCACTTATTATATATGTATTGATGGCGAAGTTCGCAACAAGATCGCGCGGGCCTTCAACCATAAAGGTGTAGATATCCCCCGCGGGCTCATCGCCGTCCATCACCACCTCGCCATCTTCGGTCCAGTTTTCAAAGTGGTAACCGGTGTTGGGGGTGGCGGTCAGGGTAGCTGTTTCGAAGTGCTCATATTCATCACCGCCGGTTACTGTACCAAAATCTTCATCGTTGGCGGTGGCACTTATAATATATGTATTGACAGCAAAGTTCGCAACCAGATCGCGCGGGCCTTCCACCGTAAACGTGTAGGTGGCCCCGGCAGGTGCGTCGCCGTCCATCACCACCTCGCCATCTTCGGTCCAGTTCTCAAAGTGGTAACCGGTGTTGGGGGTGGCGGTCAGGGTAGCTGTTTCGAAGTGCTCATATTCATCACCGCCGGTTACTGTACCGAAGGCATCATCGTTGGCGGTGGCACTTATTATATATGTATTGACAGCGAAGTTGGCAGTGACACTCAGGTCACCAGTTACATTGGTATCCGTGCGCGGGTTGTCGGCAATGCCATCTGACCATTCAACAAAATGGTAACCTTCGTCGGGGAATGCCTCAACTGCTTCGCCGTTACCTCCATGAGCAACCGTTTGTTCAACTTGTGGTTCGCCGTTCACGGTACCGTTGTCGCCGGCGGTATATAATAAGGTATACGTGTCAAGAATGGTAATAATTCCATTAAGTTTTTCGGTAAGGATATTGGTGCCATTTTTGTTACTGATCAGGCCATCATCAATAATAATTGGATAGTCATCGGCTTCCGCTTGATTATCGAGACTAAAGAAAACAACGGGGCCCTGGTTGTCATCAAAAGGACTGTTGCTGAACGATATAGCATACAGATGCAGCAGTCCTTCTTCGGTAATATTATCTTCCAGTTGGTGGTCTGCGGCTCGGTCGGGGTTGAGGTAGGCAGAATTTTCGACATAGCTGAAGCCTTCAGGTATTATAATTTCAGCTTCAAAGGCCACAAACATGTTTTCGTTTATAATTTCAAGTTCAAGTTCTGTTTCTTCGCCGGCAACCCCGGTTGCATTATTGATTTTCATCATGTTTTCACCTGGGGGCAGAGCTTCAAAGATTGCGGTAATGTGTTTGTTTTCGTCCATTAGCACTTCGATCTCTGGGTTTTGGCCTTCGGCATCGCCCTCCCAGTTGGCAAATTCATAATCGTTTCCTGGTATAGCGACAAGTCCGAGTATTGTACCTTCGTTCACCACTATGGGATCATTGTATGGTGTTCCGTCAACCGTGGCTGATCCATTACCTGTGAAGTCCAATGTAAGGGTATATTGCGGAATGTCGCTCTCAGAAAAATTTGCGGTAATTGTTTTATTGTCATCCATTACAACTGTGGTCATTTGATCGGGGCTCTCGTGATCGCCGGTCCATCCTTCAAACTGCCATCCGACAGATGGGCTTGCAAAAACGGTAAGGGTTGTGCCTTCCGGAACTGTCACCGGCGTATTATAACTGAGTGTATTGACGAATACATCTCCTTCTCCCACAAATTGGACCGTTAGGGTATATTCATCGACTACGGGAGGGTCGCCCAGATAAACCGTACCATCCACAGTTCCGGTCAATATGTTTACTGACGGCCAGGATGGCGGGAATGCGGTTCCATTAACTATTTCAAGCGGATAGATGCCATCTGTGCCTGATGTTTGAAATTGGAAGGTAGCCACCACACCTTCATTACCCAGAAATGCATTGAAGCCGATGGAGCTTTCATAGATCCAAAGGTTGTTGTTTGACAATACCTGAGCTGTAATGTTATGGCTAAATGTTGCTCTTTCGGTGAGTGCGGCGGATCCGGCCACATAAGAGAAACCTTCGGGTATAGGAATCTGAAGCGAAAAGCTTCGAAACGGGTCATCATTTACGATTTCGATTTCGATGGTGACCACATCGCCGGGATCAGCGTTAACATCATGAATGATCATTATATTGCTGCCTGCCAGTAGTGGCGCTACATTCATCAAAAACAAAATGGGAAAAAGAAGTTTGCGTAGTAATCTCATCACGTATTGGTTTTATTTTCAATAATTATCTGACGAAATTAGTAAAAAAAAACCAGTTGTGATCAAAGTTCCGAACGCTGACCAATTAAAAAAACATCGCCCGGTTGTCTTCAATGCGTGCATTGTCTTTGATGGCATTGAAAGCTTGTGAGGGCACCCGGTTTTTAAAATTGTTTTTTAGTGGTGTTTTTGCCTGTGTAAGGTCTTCAGGAACAATGGTATCGTCCATATGGATGATCTCGACAACAAAAACGCCGTTATTTCCTTTGATCGGGCCTTTAGTCATCTGTTCTCCTAATGTAAAGAGTGTTCCGATCACTTTGGGTTCAGGGCCGACGCCTGGCAGTTTTCTGCTGGAAAAGCTGATGTTTTCTGCTTCTTTTACTTCGATGTCCATTTCTGTGGCCA
>SKXY01000114.1 GCA_007128175.1 Wenzhouxiangella sp.
GACTCTGGAGATGACGGAGATTCTGGTGACGATAGCGGAGACTCTGGCGATGACGGAGATTCTGGTGACGATGGAAGTGATTCAGGGGATGATGGCGATAAGGATGATGAGGAAGAAGAATATGACACATCGAATACAGATCCGGTTATTGATAGCATAACTTTTAACAATTACACATCTGGGCCATGGAATCGAACTGATGTGTCCTGGGCAGTTTCTGATCAAGACGGTTCACTTTCTTCTGTAAAAGTTGAACTTTTAAACGGAAACAGTGTTGTGGATTCTCAAACTACCGGGGTAAGTGGAAGCGAAGCTTCTGGAACTTCTGAATTGAGAACCCGTGGTGCTTCTACTGCTATAAAAGTCACGGTTACAGATCAATATGGTAATCAGACATCCACTACCAGAGATTTTGGTGAAAATGATTCTTCAGATAATGAAGATTCCGATGACGATAGTGAAAATAGCAATGATGAAGATTCAGAAACTGATGACGGTAATGGTGATAACCCTCCTGTTATTGATCATATTGATACAACTATTAGGGCAACCGGCCCATGGACAAGAGTAAATGTAGATTGGTCTGTATCTGATGAAGATGGGGATCTCGAAAAAATAGTTTTCGAATTTTATAACGGTTCCGGTGTAGATGGTATTGAAACTGTCAGTATAAGTGGAAGTACTGCATCCAGTGAAATTGAATATAGAAGCAGAAGCTCTATCAACTCAGTACGAGTAACTGTATATGATAAAAATGGCAATACCAATGTACATGGTGAAAGATTATAACCAGTAGTACTTTTAAAGTTTTCAGGGAAACATAAAGTTTCTGAAACTTTGAAATATCAAGCCAAAGCCATTTCGGGTATCACCGGAATGGCCTTTTTTTTATTCAAATATCAATGCTTATCCCTTTAGTAACAATCCCAAACAATTATTCATATCTACTACGTCAAGTTGTAAGAAAAATTTTTATAAATCATTTTTTTTTAACACCATAATTCTTTTATTAATGCTACTTGCTTTAATCGAAGGTAGATTGATTTAAAAGTGATTGTTGGGGATAATTTCATGAAAAAAAACTTAATGTTATTATTGGTGTTTGTTGGCATAAATAGCAGCTTTCTATCAAAGTCTACGTATGCGCAACATGTTAATATAGATCAAGAGGGAGAAAGAGTATTCCTTAAAGGCAATACAGAAATATTCCATAACAGAGTCATGATTGAAAACAAAAATGTCAGGACATTCAATTTGCTCACACCTTTTTTACGAACTGTTTACAATGAACAAGAACTGAAGATTATTGATCAATACACTTCAGGAGTTCGAAAAAATAGATCTGAATATGAGATTCAGATTATCAGAGATTATCAAAAAAGGGTTCATCAAAAACAAAATATTATTAATGCAGGCAATGAACCGATATTTTCAGCAAGTGGATTTACAGATGAATATGCTTATGAATACTGGGATATTATCAGAGAGCCATCCAATGTTGGAGGTAGTGTAGATACAAGCGACCCATCTCAACTTATCATAACCGGGCCTGATGATGGGATTGAGGGGCACATAAGTATTGTAATAGACGTGGTTGATGATGGTGAGTGGATTTTTGAATGGCATTATGATTCTGTTGATATCTCATTTTTTGATGAGGGTGGATATTTACTAACTAATGAATATACCCAGTTAGCAGAAAATGCTGATTCACCTGCTTCCGGAACCGAACAAATATCTGTCACACAAGGTGATAAAATAGGTTTCAGAGTAAAAACTGTTGACGGAAAAAATGGGCCAGGAATTTTAACTATTACAAATTTTGATGTTGTTCCTGCAAACGAACCGATTGCATCATTCAACAAATTACAAGAAATTCTTAGTCTTGTTATTGTTGGTGAAGAGATAAATTTTACGTTAGACGTTACAAATACCGGGGATGATAATCTGGAAGTGTCTGACATCAGTTTACCGGCACAAATTTCGTATACAGTTTCTCTGCCACTCATAATTGAACCTGGGGCTTCAGAAACAATCACTTTCATTTTTTCTCCTCAAGTTCAGGAACTTGATTACAGTGAAAATATTACAATTACCCATAATGCATCTGGAAGTCCGTTTGAATTTACAGTAAATGCAAATGTGCTTGATGAAAATGTTTTTGTAACTGAATTTAGCAATCTTGAGTTAGTATCCGGTGAATTTACACAAATAACTGCCGGAGGTAATGCGGGTAGTTTGAGCCAAATTTATCCAGATTTTAATATTGATCAATCAGTTGATGAAACGGTTGCCAGAGACCTTACCCTTCTGGTTACATCCACACCAGATATCAACTCAGACGTATTGTTACAAATTGGCGGGACAATTAACTTTAATGCCGATCAATGGCTAAACTGGAATGAAGGAACTTTGGGAACACGTGTATTTACACCTGTAAATTTTACTACCGCGTTTCTAACAGACGCCACAACATTTTGGATTGGACATGGATTTGAAGATGAAGACGACGAAGAACTGGAACCTTCTGGTATATGGTCAGGACGAATTGCATTTTATGATAC
>SKXY01000212.1 GCA_007128175.1 Wenzhouxiangella sp.
CGCTCGAACAGCGGTGCGCCGCACTGCTCCTTCAACAGTTCGCCCACCATGCCACCGAGCAGGCTGACGTCCTCGCGCAGGGGCTCATGCTGGGGCGGAAAATCGATCTGGTCGCGTTTCATGCCGGGCCGTGGATTGAAGTGAGCCTGAATTATGCATCACATCCATCCACCACTTGTCGCTTGCCGGTAAACTGCGCGCTTCCGATCGCCGCCCGGGAACTTCTTCCGGGCGTACTGGACAAGCGGCTTTTCCTGCAGGAGAGAACGTGCCCCCGACAAGTGAATTCAGGGTGATGGTTGAACTGACGCTGCTCGGCGCGATCTGGGGCGGCTCGTTTCTGCTCATGCGTGTGGCTGCACCGGAATTCGGTCCGCTGGCGCTGGTCGAGGTACGACTCGTTTTCGGCGCACTGGTCCTGCTGCCGTTCGTCTACGGGGCCCGCAAGGCCCTGTCCGGGCGATGGCCGGCATTGTTTGCCATCGGCATGGTCAACTCGGCACTACCCTTCCTGCTGTTCGCCTGGGCCACGGCGGTGGCGCCCGCAGCGATCAGCGCCATCGCCAACAGCATGACCGCCTTGTTCGCTGCCCTGTTCGCCGGCTGGATGTTCGGCGACCGGCTTGGTACCCGGCGTGCCGTGGGACTGGCAGCCGGCATGGCGGGCGTGATCGTGATGGCGGGGATTCCGATGGCCGGCGTGCCGGTGGGATGGGCGGCACTGGCGGCCACCATGGCCGCATTGTGCTACGGACTCGCCGGCAACCTGGTGCGCAGGCATCTGGCCGGCCTGCCACCAATCGCGCTCGGCGGGGCCACGCTTTCCTGCAGCGCCGTCATGTTGTTGCCGCTGGCGATCTGGCACTGGCCGGACCACCCCGTTTCTGTCACCGCCTGGAGCAGTGCAATTACCCTCGGGGTCCTGTGTACCGGCATCGCCTACGCTTTCCTGTTCAGGCTCCTCGACCGAATCGGTGCCGCCCGAACGGCCACGGTGACCTATCTGGTCCCGCTTTTCGGGGTCGCCTGGGCATGGATGATTCTCGGTGAGCCGCTAACCCCGGCGACCATGGCTGCGGGAGCTTTAATCCTCGGTGGAGTTGCCTTGAGCCAATCCAGGGACCCGGCCCCGACCGTCAAGGACGACATCGCACTCAAGTAGAGCGGGCGTGATCAGTTCCGATGGACACCCGCGTGGTGGCCGTTTCCGTGATACGCGTCTGGTCAGCAGCCGATGCCTGACCTGCCTCGCTGGATTGCATGGCTACGATCGTGCCGACCAGAAACAATGTCAAGACGATTCCGGCAGCGAAGATACGAAACAGGAAGGCTGTTCGGTTCTTTTGTTTCATCAGGACATTCTCCACTCAGGTTGATGGGCCCCGATCCTAACGCCATCGCATCAATACACCGTTGTGAAGGGTAGTCCAGCTATCGTATCCACCTACATACCCCGGTTCGAATCCGTATCATTACGGAATGCAGCCCGAAACCAGACTCCGACATCTGCCTCCCGAATCCGAACTGGGCGAGCGCTTCATCCTGTCCGGTGGTCCCGGTGGACAGCATGTCAATCGCACCGAGACCGGAGTGCAGTTGCGCTACGACGTCTGGGCTTCTGAATTCATCGGCGATGCAGTCAAGCAACGTCTGCTGAAGCTCGCCGGCAGCCGGGCCGACAGCAACGGCGTGATCACCATCGAAGCGAAGTCGTATCGCAGTCAACATCGCAACCGGGAAGACGCCCGCAAAAGGCTGGCCGAACTGATCGAACGCGCCCATCAAAAACCGAAAAAACGCATTCCGACCCGTCCGACCCGATCGGCAAAAAAGAAACGCCTGAAACAGAAACGCCACCGCGCCCGAATCAAGCAGGCTCGCGGCAAGCCCGGTATGAATGAGTAACGACGACTCATTGTTCCCTTCCCGTTACCTCCTTGGCGCATCCACTCGAATTGTCCCATTCAAATAGTCGACCGCCTGACCCATCAGAATCACCCTGTCGCCTTCCACCCGGCAATGCACCGTTCCACCCCGGCCCGATAGCTGGCGCCCCCGCAATGCGGACCTGCCGAGTCGCGCAGCCCAATAAGGCGCGGTCTGGCAATGGGCCGATCCGGTGACGGGGTCCTCATCCACATCCAATTTCGGATAAAAGCAGCGGCTGACGAAATCGAACGACCGGCCAGGTGCCGTCGCGATAACGCCTCGCAGATCGAGTTGTTCCAGTCGCGCGAAATCGGGGCGCAACGCGATAATATCGTCTTCGCTGTCGAAAACGGCGATATGATCCGTGGCCGCCAGTACAAGCTTCGGTAAAGCGCCAAGCCCGGCCACAAGGGCATCCGGCAGCACGATAGCTTCCGAGGCGACCGCGGGTAAATCCATCGCCATGACCTCACCTTCGCGACTCACGGTCAATAGCCCGCTACGGGTATGAAAACGGATCTGGTCGGATTCGTGTCCCAGGTGCCTGAATAACACGTGTGCGCTCGCCAGCGTGGCGTGACCGCATAGGTCGACCTCGGCACGCGGGGTGAACCAGCGCAACTCAAAACCGTCCTGCCCCTCGACGAAAAAAGCCGTCTCAGAAAGGTTGTTCTCGTTGGCGATGGCCTGCAACAGACTGTCTTCAAGCCACTCTGGCAGCGGTACCACGGCGGCGGGGTTGCCCTCGAAGACTTGCTCTGCGAATGCATCGACCTGGAAAAGCTGAAGGTGCATGGCATGGTTTCACTGTGTTCAGTCCCCGCGCATTATGCGACACTTCGACTGTCCTGCTTGCCTGCCAGAACCATGATGAACCCAGACCCCGGATCGGCCGGACATTCACAAACGCAACGCTACGCCCCGCTGGTGCTCAATCTGGGCCGGGCCCTGCTGCACGTGGGCTCGCCGGCCCATCGGCTGGAATCGGCCATGCAGATCATGGCCGACCGACTTGGGCTGAAAGCCGAGTTTTTCTCCACCCCTACCGCACTGATCGTGTCGCTCGGCGACGACGATCAGCAACAGACCTTCCTGGTGCGCTCCGAGCCCGGCTCGGCCAACCTGGCCAAGCTCGCCGACCTTACGGCTGTGATGGAGGAGCTGGCGGAAGGACGCATCAACCCGGAAACAGCCGACGAGCGCGTCAGGGCAATCGACCAGGCGCCGCCGGTCTACGGTTGGTGGTCGGCCATCGCCTCATTTGTCCTGATCGGCGGCGGCATCGCCTCGCTGCTCGGTGGCGGCTGGCGCGAAACCCTGCTGGCCGCACCCCTGGGAGCGGTCGCCGGCCTGACCGTCATCTGGATGCGCCGACACCTGGAACGGTCACGCCTGATCAATCCACTGGCCGCCGCGCTGATCACCTTTCTCGGTACGCTGTGGTGTGGCTTCGATGCCAAAACGGCATTGATGCCGGCCATCATTGCCGCCATGCTGCCACTGCTGCCGGGTATGGACATGACCACCGCTTCACGCGAACTGGCCACGGGACACGTGGTCTCGGGCTCTTCCCGGATGGCGTTTGCGGTTACGATTTTCGCCCTGCTTGCCTTTGGCATGGTGCTCGGCGGAATGGCCGGCCAGGCCATTGTCGGGCCAGTCGACCTGGTCAGCCCTTCAACCCGGCCCGACTGGTTGCCGTTTGCCGGCGTGCTGGCCGGTGCGCTCGGGCTGATGCTGCTCGTTCAGGCGCATCGCCGTGACTGGATCTGGATTCTCATCGCCTGCCTGATCGCCTGGGCCGGGGCCAATGTTGGCACCTATTTCGAGGCGCCGGTGATCGGTGCGTTCATCGGCGCACTCGCCATTGGCATGGCGGGAAACCTGTTCGTGCATTTCACCCGGCGTCCCGGATCCATCATGCATATCCCGGGATTGATCCTGCTGGTGCCGGGCAGCATCGGCATGCGCAGCCTGGCCGCGCTGCTCGGCGACGACATTCTCTCCGGTATTGAAACGGCCATGCTCGCCGGCATCATTGCCGTTGCCCTGACCACCGGCATGATCCTGGCCAGTGTGCTGCTGCCGCCGCGCACCACCCTGTAAGATTGCCGCTGGAAAAACCAACAAGAAAAGCGACCATGAGCATCGATATCCACAAACCCCACGGCAAGAGCCTGGAAGACGCCCAGCAGATTGCCGACGACCTGGCCCAGGACCTGGCCGACAAGTTCGACATCGATTATGGCTGGGACGGCGACACCATCGTCTTTGAACGTATGGGCGTACACGGCGAGATCGACGTCGACGAGGAAGCCGTTCACGTGCGCGCAAAACTGAACTTCCTGATCAGCTACCTGCAACCGAAAGTCGAGGCCGAAATCCACCGCTACCTCGACGAGCATTTCGCCTGAATTCGTTTGTTCGTTGGTTCGTTATTTCGTTGATTCGTTTATTGGTTTGTTCGTTGAGCCCGACATACGCGAGCGGCTCGTCTCGATTGGCGGTGGCACTCGATAGACCTGCCAACCGGCCAACGAATCAACGAATCAACGAAATAACGAATAAACGAACTAACGAGCCAACGATTCAAGATACGCTCTCCCCTCTTCCATCAATCTGCGCATGGCCTCATCGTCGGGATCATCGGCGGCCCGGCGCAGGGACTCGATGGCCTGCTGTAGTGCGTCGCGGGCAATGTGGCCGTGTTCGTTGAGGTGCTGAATCTCGTGGTAGAGCGCGGGGTTTTCTCCGGCCACGTCACGGGCAATGGCCAGTTGTCTATCGAAAGTGGTACTGGAAATGCCCGATAGCTGTTCTGCGCTCACCCCGGATCGGACCAGGGCGGTGAAGAAGGCGATATTGAGCGCGTGCGACAGTCCGAGCACCAGGGAGATGAGGCGATCATGCTCGGCCAGCGGTATGGAAACCAGCTCGGCCATGGTGTCGGTGAACAGTTCGGTTGCCTCCGCGGCAGCTTGCGGACAGCCGGCATCCATCACCAGCACGTGACGCCCGGAAAGCAGTCGCGTATCCGGACCAAACATCGGGTGCAACGAACAGATCCGGAGCCCGGCGGCAGCCGCGGCATGCAATGAGTCAATCAGTGGCGTCTTGATCGATCCGATTTCGACCACCAGGGAGGATACTCGACGCTCGGCCAGTTCATCGATGATACTGGCCGTTTGCTTCAATGGAGCGGCCACGACGATCAGCGAAACATCGAGCAGCGCCGTACGCCAGTCGGAAAACTGTTTTTCATCGTCTTCCAGCAGCGGATCGGCCAGCAGCACATCGAAACCCTGGTTGTCGAGAAAACCGGCCAGCCAGGCACCCATGCGTCCCGCCCCGCCGATGATCAGTGCGCTGTGACCTGTGCCCCGACCACTGAGTCGGGCCCGCTCCTGTTCCTGGCGCGTCAACGAGGCATCGATCAGGCGCCGGAACAGGGTCTCGGCAAGCGATGGATCCAAATCGACCGACTCGGCACGGGCGCGCACCAGCTCCAGCACTTCGCGTTCGCGCCTGAAATCACGCAACTGCTGGCCACGCCCCTGCTTGAAACGACCGATTTCGGAGACCAGTTGCTGCCTGCGCGCGGCCAGCTCGACCAGGCGGGCGTCGACTTCGTCGAGCTGATCGCGCAGGGCCTTCAGACCATCCGGCTTCTGGTCGGTCATCGTCTCAGGCCCGGCTCATGAACTCGCCGGTTTCGGTATTGACCTTGATCTTCTCGCCGGGCGTGATGTAATCGGGCACCATGACCTCGATGCCGGTCTCGAGCGTGGCCGGCTTGTTCGACTTGGTGGCGGTCGCGCCTTTCATCACCGGCGCGGTATCGGTCACTTCCAGCACGACCGACTGGGGCAGGTCAATGGCCACCGGAGAGTCGGCGATGATGAGTACGTAAATCCCTTCCAGGCCGTCGGTAATGTAGCCGGCCGCCTCACCGATGTCATCCTCGGAGAGAATGTACTGGCTGAAATCCTCGTCGTCCATGAAGACGAAGCCGTCGGCATCGCGGTAGGAGTAGGTGCTCTGGCGGCGGACGAGATCGGCCTCGCGCACGAGGTCGTCCCCTTTGAAGGTCAGTTCGCGACGTTCGCCGCCGGGAATCCCCTGTACCTTGAAGCGATAGAGGGTGCCGCCTCCACGCGCAGTCGGGGCTGAACGATCGATCTGGCGGACCGCGAAGACCGTGCCATCGTGCTCGATGACCTGGCCACGTTTGACTTCGCTCGCTTTGGGCATGTTTTCTCTTCCTGATGAATGCTGAATCGACAGCTCCGAGAGATTACACCGGATTTCGACGGCCGTGGCGAGAACCGGCCGCGAACGGAATTTCAGAAGTCCGATATGGTAAGTTGAATCGTCTGAATCAACGGGATGGCTGATCGCCCGACGGCAGCAGCTGCGGGCAGGGCCACAGTCGCGAGGAGCGACTAAGGGTGAGGGCACTGATCGTCGACCATTCGAAGGTTTTTCGCGCCATCTGGCAAAGGCTGGTGGTGCAGGCCGGTCATGAACCGATGATTGTCGATAACGCGGCAGCTGGCCTGGCCGTCCTGAGCCGGCAGCCGGCGGACGTGGTTTGTGTATCGCTGTCGCTTCCCGACAGCGACGGAATCGACTTTACCAGTCAGGTTCGCAAGCTCGATAACGGCCAGTCGGTGCCGATCATCCTGATGACTTCCTCGACCGACAAGCGCGTCCACCGCCGGGCCTTTGAAGCCGGCATTACCGACATTCACCCCAGAACCCGTATCGAGGAGTTGTTCGAACGAATCCGCCACTATGTCAGTGAGCAGGATGACCTCCTTGGCGGACGTGTCCTCTACGTCGAAGACAGCCCGACCGTCTCCCGGATCATGATCCACGTGATGAAAAAGATGAATCTCGAAGTGGATCATTTTCGCAGTGCTGCCGAGGCCGTCGAGGCCTTCGATCCCGAATTGCACGACCTGGTCATCAGCGACATCCTGGTCGAGGGTGATTTCAGCGGCGTTACCCTGGTCAGCCGACTGCGCGAGAGTCATCCCGACAAAACGGAGCTGCCAATCCTTGCGATGTCGGCAGTGGAGAACGAGGCCCGACGCGTGGAACTGTTTCGACTAGGCGTCAACGACTTCATCAGCAAGCCGGTGATCATGGAGGAAGCGCGGGCCCGGATCGGCAACCTGATCGTCAACAAGCAGCTTTTCGACCAGGTCCGTCAACAGCGCCAGCAGCTCTATGACATGGCGATGACCGACCCGCTGACCGGGCTCTACAATCGAAACTCGCTGACCGAGTTCACGCGCAAGCTCGAATCATCGGCCAGCCGGCGCGATATACCGCTGAGCGTGATCCTCATCGACATCGATCACTTCAAGTCCATCAACGATCAGCACGGACACCTGGTCGGCGATTACGTACTGCGCGAACTGGGCGAGTTGCTGTCCAGTTCCTGCCGTGACGAAGACTTGGCGGTGCGCTTCGGCGGCGAGGAGTTGCTGCTGGTCCTGCCCTGGTGCCCGTTCGACAATGCAATTGATCGCGCCGAGGAATTGCGTGAGCACATAGAGGCGCTCAAGCCCGCCGGGATGGCGGTAACCGGCAGCTTCGGGGTAAGCGCCTTGAGCCCCGGGCGACCGGTGGACCTGGAAGCTGTCATCAATGCCGCCGACCGGGCCGTATATCGGGCCAAGGCCCAAGGACGTAATCGCGTGGCGGCCATGTCACCGGAAGAGGCGCTGGCCGAAATGACCGCGGAAGACGATGTATTCACGATAGACGATGACGACGATGCAATCCGAGCCTGACCCCGCCACCCCGACCATGTCCCGTACCCTCAAGCGAAGTTTCTGGATCAGCCTGGTGACCGTGCTTGTGCTGATCGCCGCTGTCTGGTTCGGCGGGCGCGGCTGGATGGAACGATCCGTGCTGTCGTATTCCGGCGAGCGGGAGTTGCGGGGGCTGGACGGCGAGGTCGAGATCCTGTTCGACGCTCGCGGCATTCCGCGTATTCATGCCGCCACCGACGCCGACGCCCTGATGACGCTTGGCTGGCTGCATGCCGGTGAACGGCTGTTCCAGATGGAATTGATCCGACGCCTGACCCGCGGCGAACTGGCCGAACTGGTCGGCACGGTGGCGCTGGAGATGGACGTGATGCATCGTTCTTTCGGCTTTGCACGGCGCGTCGCCGATGAGTCACCCGGCCTGGATGCGGAAACGGAGGCGCTGGTCGAGGCCTACGTGGCCGGTATCAATTCCAGGCTCGCCGAAGCCGAGCACCTGCCGCCCGAGTTCCTGTTCCTGCGGCATGGGCCCGAACCCTGGACGGTGGACGACGTGCTGGCTATCGCCTACTACCAGACCTGGTACCCGACCACGCTGGTCCAGCGCATGAGTGCGGCCTGGCGTGAGGTTACCGAGCGCTACGGCGACGAGGCAGTGGACTGGCTTTCGGCCTTTCCGGACTGGAAGCAGTCGACCATCCCGACCGGGCGCATGACCGAGGCATCCAACACCTGGGTGGTGGCACCGGAGAAATCAACCTCGGGTGCCGCCCTGCACGCCTCCGACCCGCACCTGGAATACGATATCGCGCCCGGCATGTGGTACGCCGCCGGCCTGCATTCGGCTGAAGGCCTGAACGTGCTTGGTGTGACCGTCCCCGGCCTTCCCTTCGTCGCCATGGGGCATAACGGACAGATCGCGTGGGCCTTTACCGTGGCCCCGGTCGATGTGTTCGAACTCTATAGCCAGGAACGCCACCCGGACGATCCCGACCTGGTGCGCGGCCCGGATGGCTGGGAAACCATGCACACGCGCACCGAGACATTTGCCGTGCGTGAAGGTGAGCCGGTCGAACGGAAACAGCGCCACACGCCCCGAGGTCGCGTCATCGAGATTGACGATGACGAAGTGCTGGTGATGCACTGGGCCGGTTTCGAGTTGCCGCTCAGTGACCTCGTTCGCCATGGCCTGGCCATTAACCGGGCCAGTGATTTCGACAGCTTCCGCGCCGCGGCCAGCGACATGGGTGCGCTGTCGGTCAACTGGTCGTATTCCGATCGTGAAGGGAACATTGGTTACGTCCAGTCCACGCCGGTGCCAATACGACAGCACCAGCGGTACTTCCAGGTCCTCGACGCCGCCGATCCCCGAAAACAGTGGGACGGTTTCCATCCGCCTCAGTCGCGGCCCTGGGCCCTCAATCCCGAACAGGGCTGGCTGGCCAATGCCAACAACCATGCCGTGGCCGACAACTGGGACTATCCCATCCCCGGCTTCTACAAGCACCTGCGCATGCGCCGCATTACCGAGCTCCTGTCGTCGCAATCGCAGTTCGATGCCGACGACATGACCGCCTTCCAGCTCGACCGCGTCTCCGATCGTGCCTTGAGCTGGAAAGACTGGCTGGCCGAAGTGGCGCACGAGTCAGGTCGTGAACGGCTGGCCGATGACCTCAGGACGTGGGACGGCAACATGACCGGGGGCAGCGACATGGCCGGACTGTTCGCACGCTGGTTCAACTTCCTGCCGCACAGCATTGCCGCAGCCGAAGACACGCCGGCGTGGCAGGACATGCTGATGCTGACCGACGAATGGCTGCATGCACGTTCCGAACACGCACCGATGGACTGGGTCGACCGCGAACAGGTCGCCGGTGAAGCTTTCGAACAAGCCCTGCTTGCCGGCGTGCATCCGCTCGGTGCGATTCAGCACTTGAGTGTTCGCCACCCCATGGCCGACAACCCCATTCTCGATCGCTGGCTCGGCCTGAGCCGCGGCCCCTTCCCGATGGGAGGCGACCCCGGCTCGCTCAACGTCAGCTATGCCATGTTCGATCGCGACAGCGCCACCCTGCGTTCACGCGCCGGTGCTTCCATGCGCTACGTCATGGACTGGTCGGATCCCGACACCTTCCGACTCAATCTCACAGTCGGGCAGTCCGGCCATCCGCTCAGCCCCCACTTCGACGATTTCCTGCCCGACTTTCTCGACGGCACGCCATGGATCGTGCCGTGGTCGCGGGAGGCAGTGGATGACTCGGCGCACAATCGCCTTC
>SKXY01000324.1 GCA_007128175.1 Wenzhouxiangella sp.
CAGTATTTATTGAATATTATATTATTTGGTTAATTTATACTTAACTATTTCTAAACATTACGTGGATTGAAACGCTGTATTAAAATTGTAAATTGACTTAAAATCTTTGACTTAGAGGATAATCTATTCAGTTGTGAAATATCATATTCATTAAATGGATGCAAATACATCATTACTACTATACAACTAATCGCATATATAATGCTAACCATGATAAAACCAAATATATTTAATGAATAGTAAATAACTACTGAAAATGGTAATAACAACAAAATCATATAAATGAAATTGATATAATAGCTATAATCAAATTTTAATTCTTGATACTTTCTCATTAAGAACCACAATCCTAATTTTTGAAGAATCAATCCTAAACTTGATGCTGCTGCAACTCCCACAATTCCGAAGTATTTCATACCATATATTCCAGCAACAATACTGAATACCACAATTAATTTTGTGTACATTTCAAGATCTACACGTTCTTTTAAATGGGCAATAATTCCTATTGTATTAAACCAAGGGTTAAATGGTTTTACTAAAATTAAGACAACAACAGCCCAATACGCATCTAAATACCGTTCATCAAATACAATGCTGATAATATCATTTCCAAAAAAAATTATATAAAGGGTGGGGAACAGAAAAACAGGCGTCGTTACTTTTATCATAAATGCACACATCTTGTGAAAATCATCTAAACTGTAGGTGCTCGAATACTTATGAAAGAATAGCGGTTTTAAAACAGAGTAGAAATCTTTAATGGGTAATACTTTGTACAACATCTCATATAGCCTGCTTGCAAAAGCGTATAGCCCGATCTGATAAGGGTTCGACAATGCAGCAACAATAAAGTAATCTGACTTTCTACCCACAATACCTTGTCCAAGAACATTACCCATAGAAAATAATCCATACCGAACAATTCGTTTTGCTGATACTTTTATTTCACTTGTGGGTGTTGCTGAATAATCTAAGCCAGAGACATAATTCCTATATATGAAGATGGTAGGTACAATAAAAATTGCGGCAAGGAGTGATTCAATATACAACAGGATATTGACATCCAGACTATTAAAAAACACAATGTAAAGTGTAAGCCTAACAATATTATTCACAATATCAAGGATTGCAAAATATTTATGAAGCAAGAGAGACTTGAGTAAAATGCTTGAAATATTTCTGAAGAAGAATAATCCACAAAATAGTAAAAATACATGCAGGTGTGCTTCAAAAGTATCAATATTGAAAAAAGAAGCAAATGGATCTTTTAAAACATAAAGTGAAGCTAAAATCAGAAAAAATCCGCCCGTAGAAAATATTACTCCCTTTGTTACCAGTTTCCTAAACTTTTTAAACTCCTTATTGGCTATGAAATCAGGTATAAACCGCTGGAATACCTGATTTACTGCAGCAAGTGCCAATATCTCAAATACTACAAAAGAGGTTAATAATAGATTATAGGTTCCGAATATATCAACATCTAATTGTCTGATCACAAGTACAATAGATATTAACCCCAGTAGTTTGGCAGCTATTTTGGATACATAGAGCCATTGGGTGTTCACCACCATTGTTTTTGTCCGGTCCATTGGCCCTACTGAATCTCGTTAATCACTTGAACAACTTTTTCTACTTCATACTGAGTCATAGCTGGGCTTATGGGCAGGCTCAAAACCTCCTCATGTATTTTTTCAGTAACTGGTAATGAAAGATTATGAAGTTCAGCATATCCCTTTTGTTTATGCGGTGGAATTGGGTAATGAATAAGTGTTTGAATTCCTGCCTTCTTTAAATGATTAATAAAAGAAGTTCTTTTTTCAGTCCGAATAACAAATAAGTGCCAGACGTGATTTTTGGAGGTTAAGGCTGAGGTTGATAGTTTTGGAAGTATGATTTGGTCATTTTGAATATTCTGTAAATAGGAATGGGCAACTTCTCTTCTTTTTTGATTATCACCGTCCAAACCCTTTAGTTTTACCCGTAGTATTGCAGCCTGCATGTCATCAAGCCGGCTGTTATATCCCTGGTATCTGTTATGGTATTTTTTCTCAAAACCATAATTGCCTAGCGCCCTGCATACCTCTTCTAATTGATCGTCATTAGTACAGATAGCCCCTGCATCTCCCAAAGCTCCAAGATTCTTTCCAGGATAGAAACTGAAGGCTGCTGCACCCCCTAATGACCCTATTCTTTTCTCTTGGTAATACGCCCCATGTGCCTGGGCAGCATCTTCAATAAGCTTTAAATTGAATTTTCTACACAGGCCGGCAATTTTTTCATTGCATGCATTTTGCCCATACAGGTGGACAATCATGATGGCTTTTGTTTTCGAAGTTATCTTCTCTTCAATCAGGTCTGGGTCAATGTTATATGTCTTTATATCTGGTTCAACCAATACAGGTTTTAAACGGGCATCCAGGATTGCTAATATCGAGGCAATAAAAGTATTGGCAGGAACGATCACTTCATCTCCCTCATTCATTACTCCTAATTCTATGTAAGCACGCAAAATAATCCGGAGTGCATCTAAACCACTTGCAACTCCAATTGTATTGTCCACTCCAATAAAATTTGAGTACTCTTTTTCAAAATCCTCCACCTCACTTCCAAGTAAGTACCACCCGGAATCAACAACTCTTTCAATAGCACTCTTAATTTCATCCTCATAAGGCTCATTTACAGATTTTAAATCTAAAAAGGGTATTTTCATTGTAACACCAAACTATCATTATTCACACGCCATTTATTTCCTTCATTGTCAACATAAAGATTGTCTCCTTCCTTCTTCATTTTACTTCCATCATCATTTAACCATCCTGTGACCGTTCCTGGATTTCCAACAACAAGTGCCCGTTCAGGAACATTTTTTGTAACCACAGCCCCAGCACCAATCATTGCATATTTTCCAATCGTCACCCCTCCTAATACAATACACCCCGCACCTAATGAAGCTTTTTCTCTGATATACGTTTTTTGAAATTGCTTCGGATATTGTTTTGAACGGGGCCGTTCATCATTGGTAAATGTTACATTCGGCCCAATAAATACATCATTTTCAATCCTTAACCCATCCCAAAGCTGTACTCCTGCCTTAACAGTAACATTATCACCAATCACCACATCACCCTCTATAAAGACATGACAATTAATATTGCAATCATTTCCGATTATTGCCCCTTTCAGTATTACTGAATATTGCCAAATCTGTGTATTTGCACCTATCTGACTCGTCTGAACATCTGCTGTATTATGTATTGTCATTATCATTGAGCTTTAAATTCCAAATATTCATTATAACTGCGGATATAATCTGAAGCTTCATATGGATGCGATGCTAACACCAAGCTTATTGCACCAGAGGAGAAATTGTGCAATTCCCTCCATAAGCCAGATGGCATATACAGGCCATAATATGGTTTAGAAAGCTGAAAAGTCCTTTTGATGTTTCCATCACTCAGGGTAATGTCAAAACTCCCACTTGCCGCCACAATTAACTGCTCTAATTCTTTATGAGCATGTGCCCCTCTGCTTTCCCCGCCGGGGATGTCGTACAGGTAGTACAGCCGTTTAATTTCAAATGGGATAATTCCCTCTCCATTATTTATCGCGGTAATATTGCCGGCTATATTATGAATTTTAGGAAGCTCAATTATCGAACAATCATATACACTGCTACTCATATAACCCCACATAATCATCCAAATCTCTTATGTAATCATCTTTGGTAAATTTCATGTCCGAAACGTGAAGTGATAAAGCATTTGTGGAAAAATTTTCAAGATGGCGCCATGTTTTTGCAGGTACATATAAACCGTAATAAGAACGATTTAGGCTGTATACATCTTTTTTCCCGTTAGGACGTGTAATTATCACATCAAAACTTCCGCTTATGGCAATTATGAATTCATTTTGCTTGTAATACGCATGGCCACCACGGGTTTCGCCACCGGGCACATCATACGTCCAGAATGCGCGTTCTATTACAAATGGAATCTGGTTATTATCTTCAAAAAATGTAAGATTTCCCCTCGGGTCTTCTACTTTTGGCAAATCTATAAGCCTTACTTTATCCATAGTCACTATTAGTTAATCAATCCCTTTAAATATTGGCCGTACCCATTCTTTTTTAAATCATTCGCCATCTTTAATACATCATCATCAGTTATCCAGTTTTTACGCCACGCAATCTCTTCCAGGCAGGCAATTTTTAATCCCTGACGCCGCTCTATTATTTCAACAAACTGTGATGCTTCAAGCATAGCTTCATGAGTACCAGTATCCAGCCAAGCGAAACCGCGCCCCAAAACTTCAACATGCAGTTGCCCCATTTCAAGATATTTTTGGTTTACTGTAGTAATTTCAAGTTCACCCCGATCGGAGGGCTTTACATTTTTTGCAATTTCAACCACGCGGTTATCATATAGATAAAGGCCTGTAACTGCTATATTACTTTTTGGCTTTTCTGGTTTCTCTTCAATACTGATAGCTTTTTTGTTCTCATCAATATCCGCAACGCCGAATCGTTCAGGGTCACTTACCCGGTAACCAAAAATAGTTGCACCTATATGATTTGTAGTTATCCGCTCTAATATTGGACGGAAACCCATCCCATAAAAAATATTATCACCCAAAATCAGGCAAACATCATCATCACCAATAAACTCTTCGCCTATAATAAAAGCCTGCGCAAGGCCATCCGGGCTGGGCTGGGCTGCGTAGGATAGCTCAATCCCCCATTCGGAGCCATCGCCCAAAAGGCGTTTAAAGCTTTCGTTATCATCGGGTGTGGTAATAATAAGTATTTCCCGAATTCCCGCCAGCATCAATACAGAAAGTGGGTAATATATCATTGGTTTATCATAAACCGGCATCAGTTGTTTGCTAATTGCCTTAGTCACCGGGTATAAACGAGTACCGGAGCCTCCGGCGAGGATGATTCCTTTCATATTGAGTTACTAATAATCTATATATTGTTTGCTTTTATTACTTGAACTCAGGTTCCTTTAATTTTCCTGCAAAATAGTTTAATCTTGTAAAGTAAATATCAATACAACATCCACTATTCCTCCAAAATTTGAAAAAAAGGATTAGAAGCTGTGTTTATTTCGGTACTCTACTTCAATACGGCACTGCCGCTGGTTCCAGTACATTCACCACTGGGGCCTTTTGCTGTGGCTTGATGCGTATTTTCGACCATGACGTTATAAAGGTTAAAGGTAATGTTGTATCGTCTCTGTAATCAGTAATCGGTTAGATCTGTGTTAAATGGAAATACTCTGCTATTTATACCATGGTTTATGTTTCCTTTTTCAAATAAAAACTCAGCCAGATAAGCCCTTTCTTGTCCGGCCATTCATCCCATATTGCTTTTTTTCAAAACGTAAGAATGTTTAAATCTCGTTCAAAATAATGAATCAAACAATTTAATGATAACACCTGATACAATCTAACCGGATTTGAAAGGGGAGTTTCCCAATCTTTGTTCCGGTTGTGTTAGTCAAAAATATCATTTGGATTGTAACAAAATTTTCCTGATTCAACTTCCGCAAAATGGAGCAGTTGTTGATAGAAGAATATCTTTGTTCTGAGATTAGTCAATTAACATTGAAACCCATCACCTTGTCCGGCGCGTTTTGTACCGGAAGCTCACTTGCGAAGGAGGGGTTTCCACTACACCCCTACTATTGTGCCATATGGCGCTAACTACGGGGCTGCGTTCAACCTGACGAGATAGCACAGAATACGTCACATCGGGCCTGCCTGAACAGCAGACAGGCACAGAGAGGGAGCTCAACTTCACACTGCCAGTTTGGACCCACCCTAAATCCCTTTCGCCGGGAGTCGGACATGGCTCCTATTCCACTGGAAAAGCACCTCGCAAGTTGACCGTATTTTGCACATCTTTTCCCCACGAAGTGCTCATTTTTTGTACGCGTTAGCGAAATCCCGATCCATCGGGTGAGGGACTTTCTTTGTTTATTAAATATAACTTCTTAAAAAGTCACCCCTTCCTTGTCAGGCCGCAGTTTGGCCTGATAGGGAAGGGGCAGGGGGATGGGTCTATCAAACAAGGACCGGGGCCTTCCTGTAATTTATATCGAACTGAATATTTTACACAAACAGATCACAAAAACCACAGGCTTTTTCTGCCAAAATCGGGCAGAGAGAGGCTTTTGAAGTGCGGAAACATCCGTGCAACCATCTCCGGGTATTTTACGGTAACAGGTAATTGCTGCTGGCTTACAGACTTCCAGTAGAGCCGGCTGAAGCGGTACACCTGCTCCACAAGCTCCTGTTTAACACCCTGGCTATAGAGTAGTTCCTCTTCACTGCACCAGAAGCGGAGGCGGACGGGGAAATAGAAACCGCGTTTTACACGGCTGTCTAAAAAGTACCGGGTGTTGTTGCAGAGGAGAATATCGTTTTTTCCCACCGGGACATTCAGCCCGCTTCTCGGCAGCATCTCCGGGTTTGCCACATCGAACAGAACCCGTTCTTCCTGCTCGGCCTTGGCCACCGTTATCACAACCACAGGTATATCAAGCCCCAGGGTTTTCAGCATCTCAAGGATTGGTTTACGCTCGCGCCGGCTCATCGATTTATAAAAATGGATCACCAGCCGGCCGGCCTCACTATTCTCTTCCAGGTAGGTATAGAGCGCCTCCCTGACGGAAGCTGCAAGCATATCGGGCTCATTGTCCGGAAAACAGCGCAGGCCCCGGAATGTACCGTCACTTCGAAAGCAGAACGCGCTGCCCAGGTAGCGGTGGCTGAACCCCTTTGGTTTAAATGCTCCAATCCCCACAATAAGCCCCGGTTTTGATTCCGCTTTCAGTTTCCACGGCACGCCTCCCAGCTTGGCAACAGTAGCCGCGGCAATATTGGGGATTGAATAGTTCAGGTTGCTGTTCATGATGGTGTCGCGTTCAATCACCTGGCTGGCCATCTGTCGTTTAAGCAACTCCTCCTTTACCCGATAGTAGACAAGGTGTTTCCCCTCATCCGGCTCTTCACGTGTAATGGGTGAAAGATAAAATGCGAAATAGGCCGAATTCGGATCCCGCTGTAATTTATCAAGCCCCCGGATGATTTCAGGAAGAGGATCATCTTCATTATTAAATTCTATCCAGTCTCCACGCAGCTTTCCCGGTATGGTTGCATAGTGGTTCAGCCCGCTCACTCCCGGCACCTTACCTGCCAGATGTTGATAAAAATCCCGCCCTGCCCCGTCTATATCTCTGCTGCTCAAAATAAAAAGAAACCGGTAGGCAGCAGGGGCAGGCGGCCTGTATGGGCCTGATTTATTTAGTCCTGTATAAGGGTTGTCCGACTCCGACCCCGATCCAAACTGCAATATATTTGAACGATGGCTCACAGAATACTGTGAATTTTTCGGAATTGCCTGCCAATCTTTCTGTTTAAGCTTCCATCCTATGTTTTCCAGTATGCCTTGCTTCAGCAATATTTCATCCCGGAACCATTTCGATTCTTTCACATACTCTTTAAGCTTGTTTTTCGAAGGATCCGGTTCTGGAAACTGCCCTATGCTTTTTCGGATTTTCAAATTCACCACCGGATAGATCCCTCTGTACCCGGCCTGCTGAAGGAAATGATCCGGCAGGCCTTTATAATGCATTACATACCCGTTTACCAGTACCCGCGACAGCATATCCGGATCAATGGTAACGTCATCGCTTCCCGCAACAGCATGTGGATAGCGGTATGAATGCCCGGCATATTGAATAAACAGCCCCCACCCCTCCGTAAACCACGTACGCCTCAGGGTTACAAAAAATCGTTTATAGGCTTCAAACCCATCTTCATCTGCCCGGCTGTCACGAAACCAAAGTTCCGGCCTGCGGATAAAATTGAACCTGCGATAGTCTGCAACGCCCTCAAAAGCTGTGTTGAGTGCATGGTGGTAAAGCCCGGATGCAAACTGAGGGGCTTTTCCGGGTACGATCCGAATATTGTACGACTCTTCCTTTTTGTCTGTCTCTGCTTCTCGCCGGCCCGCTGTATAGAGTTCGTTGTGACTCTTCGCGGCATTCGGATAGGCAGCCATGAACCGTTCCGGGTATTCGTGCCGGCTGAGGACGAATCTATTCTCTTTTTTATCAGGAAAAAAAGTAAAATCCAGTTCCTGCTTGTCTTCCGGAATGGTAATAGGAAGTGCGTTTATCCGTATATCTTCTTTTTTTGATCTGCTCATGATGTTTGCCTGTTATATGATGATAGTTAGCCGCCGTACCTCCCGGTCTTGTTCCTGACCAGCTCCTCAACGTCTTCTGTATAGACCAGGTGTTTTTGAGGCGTAAGTTCTACATACCGCAGGCCCGATTCCTTGAAAAACCTGCTTATCGTAGCTTTAGAATCCAGCCCCAGGTATTCTGCCAGACGCTGACGGGGTATGAAACTGTTCAGCAGTTTTTCAGCAAAAGGGTTTTCGGATATTCCGGGAGCATGCTCAGCATCAATTCCCCGGCTTTTTACATCTACGGTTTCGGAAAAAAGGTAGCGGTCGGCCTGTGCCAGCCGTTCAGTCAATTTCCGTGCCTCCGGGCGAACAGCGGCCAAATTCCCCTCAACTTTCTCCATGATCATAAAAAAATCTTCCATGGCCTCTAATACATGCCAGCATTTTTTCACAAATTCCGCATCCGGTTTCATCTCACCGATCTCCCTGCCAATACCTCTCACCCAGGTTTCGGCAAATTCAGAATCCCGAAGGTTCTCTATATTATCTTCCATAAAATCAGGTTCCTGCCACAACCCCAAAAACCTGACATTTGCCAAATGAGCGGCTGTCTCTTCCCACCAACGCATATCCACACCTGCACACTTATACCGCCAGGGTTCAGCCTGCATCAAGTCCAGGGCTATTTCTTCAGAAGTTTCCTCACGATTTGTGTCAGCCACGGCATTTTCCATCCGTGACAGGTAGTAATACGGTGAAGGTATAATTTCGGGCGGGTCCGGCACCGGTTCATCAAGCAGTTCCAGATACAGGGTTGCCGGTGTATAAATCTCATGAACCGGAAGTCGGCGATACCTGTATAAAGTATCACAGATTAGAGCTGCGAGCATACGCTTGAGGTTATGTATTATACACTCTTCCATCAGGCCACTAACTTCACCTCTCTGCAGCAGGGCGTTACAATCCACAAGATAATCCATCCATTTCCGCATTGCCAGGGTAACCCGATATGTAGTGTCGCCATCCTCGATAGTATCTTCAGCCTCTTCATACAGCAGGGATACGAGCCTGACCATTTCCATTCTTAATAGCTTCTGATAGAGTGACTGAATGCGGCTTTTCGGTGTTTGTTGTCGGTATGTATAGTAAACCGAAATCCTCCCCTGACTGCTGCCGGGAACCCACTCTCGTGGTATATCCGGGAATTTTTTCTTAATTCCAGACAGTTGAAAAAAAACAGCGTAACCGTTTCTGCAAAGGGCACGAAATCCCCCGGTGCCGGGATTGTCCGGTTTAAAATGACTACTTTTCCCAAGTTGTTTAATATCTGCCAGTGATGCAGCAACAGTGTGTTTACTGCCATATATCAGATATTCTGCAATAGGTGAAATCATAAAACTCTCAGCATAAAATCTCTTAGAATCTGTATCGCCTCTATTTAAAGAAATTAAAAATCCCTTGCAAGTCCTTTCAAGAGAAGTACTTCCCCTTTGGCCATCCTTTGACCATCCTTTAACCACGCTTTACAAGATTGGAATGAGGATAAAGCCAAGACGGATGTCAGGTGCAGCAAGCAAAGAAGCATGGAGGCTTCCTACAGCAACCTACATCATTGGTGGATTACTCTTTCTGTTAATGCAAAGAAATTTTCAATGAAGGCTAACAATCAAAATTAAAAACCCGGTTCCAAACCGCCTTTTTTGTTCCATCCGTTCCATCACCGACCGCTCACTTTCATGCAATAATCTGCCCCATTATAATTGCCGCCGACAGTGAA